>JAGGWT010000140.1 GCA_021163455.1 Thermoplasmata archaeon
ATTTTCTTGAAAACATAGAGGATAGATTGTCCAAGGAGCTTGGTATAGATCCTTTCAGGAACTGGGATGAGGAGAAACTATTCAACATGCTTATCAAGAATAGGGACAGAGTTATAGGTGAGGTACTCCTTGACCAATCTGTATTTGCAGGTGTTGGAAATATCCTGAGAAACGAGATTCTTTTCAGGTCAGGCATAAGACCTGACAGGAGAATATCAGATATTCCAGAGAAAAAACTTAAACTTCTCATCAGGATAACAAAAAGACTCTGTGAAGAATTTCTCGATAGCAAACTCAAAGGCAGAGGGATAAAGAGATTGTTGATGGTTTACAACTCCAGATACTGCAGGAGATGTGGGGGTAAGATAAGTTATTACAGAGACGAATTCACCGGGAGAAAGACTTTCTTCTGTCCAAACTGTCAGTCATAGCCCTCTCAATAACTCTCTCCTCGATCTCCTTTGCCTTTCTCCTGAAACTCTCATTAAACTCAAATTCAAATTCGTATTTCACATCAACCAGCACAAGATTTTCACCCCTCGCTATCCCAAAGAACTTCCTTTCATCCGGTTTTTCTAGAGCCATTTTCACTTCATTTATATCTATTTCGTGATATCCAAGTTTTTCGAGAGCTGAAACTATCCTTCTGACCTGCTGCCATACAAATGTCTGGGCAAAGAAGTTTATTGATAAGAGATTACCAAATTTATCCACAATTATATTCTTTATTTCCCTGACAGTCTTTCTCCTTTCATCATGTTTGCAGAAGTTCTTAAAATCTCTTTCACCTGTAAACAGATTTGCCCCCTCTAAAAAGGCATCGAAATCGAAGTCATCGTTTACTTTTAGATAATACCGGTAATGTCTCAGTTTTGCAAATCTCGGATAAAACTTCTGGTCAACTTCTTTGAAGCCATAGAACCATATATCGTCCAGCTCTTCATTGATTTCCCTCAGCACCTCTATAGATAAATCATAATAGCAGTCAAATGCTATCACATTTCCGAGAGCAGATACACCTTTATCTGTTCTACTCGCAGATCTGAATCTGTTTATCTTTGGATTGTTTATCAACCTTAGAATCTCAAGAGTGTTGATTATTGCTCCTTCCACAGTGTAAACATTTGGCTGCCTTGCGTAGCCATGGAAGTTTATGCCATCGTATGCGAATTTAAGAGCATATCTCATTTGAAGTACAAAAGGAAAAAACCGTTTAAAATGGTTAACAACCACTTATTAAAAATGAAAAAATTTGACAGTTAAAAAATAGAAAAGGAAGAGATTTTATGCGTGCTTCTCTGCTATATCTCCAACGACGGGCAGTTTGAATTTTTCTCCCTGGTATGCTTTTATCATAAGAACTATCCACAGTACAAAGGATATTGCCCAGATTATCCATGACAGATATGTCAGGGCAGGAATACCGGGATTCACCGTTGGTACGCTGTACCCATAGTAACTACCGTAGGTAACCTTTGGTGCACCTATCCATCCAAGGAGCCAGGCGAGTACGCTGAGAGGCAGAAACGTCATTATGGATTGCAGTGCATGAAATCTAACGAACTTGCTCTTCTTTTCTGCCAGCAGGAATATCAGTCCTGTTAGCCATCCTAGTACGTAACTTAGCAGACCAGCTACGTTCTCTTCCAAACCAAGGGACGTTTTGTTCGTCTTTTCCATCTATCTCTCCTCCTGAGATTTTGCCCAATCAATGAGTAGGTTATATAAATTATTTTCGCTGCAATTTGACAGAGTTGCATTCTGCTAGTTGTACTGCAGGAGCCAGATGCTCTCCTGTCCAGCATTCGGATTCAGGATGTGAAGGCTAGGATTGATTTAAATAGAAGTCAACTATACTTACCTTGCAATGAGTATAAGGGATAAAATCCTTTCACGCCTTGGAGCAAAGCCCGGCGACGTGATAAAAATAAAAAGAGACGGAGAAGAACTTGTCGGCATTCTCATGCCTTCTCATGATTTCAGTGATGATGATATTGTTGTTATAAAACTCAGAAACGGGTATAACATAGGTGTGGAAGTAAGCGACGATACAGAAATTGAGATAATCGAAAAGGGGGAGATTTCAAAAAGGATAATCGAGAAGGAGATACCATTTGATCCCAGCAAGCCGACGATTTCCATCCTTGGCACAGGCGGTACAATAGCGAGCTACGTGGATTACAGAACAGGAGCTGTTCATCCCGCGTATTCAGCTGAGGACTTGGCCTATTCTGTTCCGGAGATATTTGAGATATGTAACATAAGGGCAAGAATTCTATTCCAGTTGCTGAGCGAGAATATAGGTATCGAAAACTGGAAAATTCTAGCCAGAGAGATAGCAAACGAATTCAACAAAGAGGATGTAAGAGGAGTTATCATCCCTCATGGAACCGATACAATGGGCTACACGGCGGCGGCGCTATCTTTCATGCTCAAAAAGTTATCCGGTCCTGTTGTCCTAGTCGGTGCACAGAGGTCAAGTGATAGACCTTCTTCAGATGCTTATCAGAATCTGTACCATGCTTCTCTCGTGGCATCAGAAACTGACATTGGCGAAGTAGTTGTGGTTATGCATGGAGAGAGCTCCGATACATACTCATTGATACACAGAGGAGTTAGAGTTCGAAAGATGCACACATCAAGGAGAGATGCCTTCAGGAGCATAAATTCTGAACCTATAGGAAAAATAGAAAACGACGTAATAACAATAGAGAATGATTACAGAAAAGCAGAGAGCGGGAAAGTTGAAGTCGATGATAAAATGTGTGAAGATGTTGCGCTTGTATACTTCTATCCGGGCATGAGGGCTGATGACATTCCTGAAAAAAAGGGGATAGTCATAATGGGAACAGGGCTTGGACATGTATCTAAAAATCTTCTGTCACGACTGAAAGAGCTTATAGAGAATGGTTCAACGGTTGTGATGACATCACAGTGTTTATATGGTAGAGTTAATCTCAATGTGTATTCTACAGGAAGAGAGCTTCTGAAAATAGGTGTTATTCCAGCTGAAGATATGTTGCCTGAGGTGGCTTATGTAAAATTGATGTGGGTACTGGCTCATGCAAAAGACAGAGAGGAAATAAAAAAACTGATGTTAACAAATATAGCTGGTGAGATAGGCGATAGAACCCTCTATTAATCTCACTATAGATCTATTTCATTCAATCGAGGGCGGTATCAGAAAGATTTCATCTCTGTATTTCACAATTTTTACAGTTTTGTCAAGTTCTATCTCTGCTGGTATAACCGCATCTACTGTTCTGTAGGTATCTGGATCAAGTATCTGTATCTCTTTACCCCTTTTACTGACAACCACAGCTTCTCTCACAAAGTCCTCTTTCCTCAGGACGTTAAAATCTACAATTTCCTTATGTCGGAAACTGTACTCTTTCCAGCTCTTCAAATCCACAGCCTTTACGCCGCTGGATGAGAACCATTTTATATAGAATATCTTCTCATCCTTGACTATAACATCGTGCTTCCTGTACTTATGGAGCCTTAGCAGATACGTCATCCTGTACTGTTTTACACCATCTTTCATACCAAACAGTTTTGCAGATGTTTTAATCTCCCCTCCAAATCTGTCCCTTATCTGGTACACGAGAGAGTGGGCAACTCTCTTATCACTTATATAAAAGTCAACTCCTCCTCTTGTCTCTTTCCTATCAGCTATAAAGACGTCTCTCCCTTCCTTTCCGAGCCTGTTCACGCTTTCTGTAAGATACTTTTCTATGGACTCCATTTCCCCCTTGTCAAAGCCCCTTTCATCCGTCCTTATCTGGATAATTGCCTCATAGTATTTTCCGGCTTTTCTCGAACATCTTGGGCATACTGTTTTCTCAACCAGAATCTCCGTGTAAAGATTCTCTTCAACCTTATTTCCATCTATTTCACCTTCTATTTTGATGGCAGCATCATAGAGAGTTTTTCCTTTTCTGCGGAAATCAACATCAACCCTTCTCCATGTTATATGTGGAGAGAAGGATGTATTTTCAATTATTAATCGTCTCATCCCTTCGTATAAGTCTTCCTCTATCCATTTACCCCTATGCTTGATAAAACCACAAACCGGACACATCTCTATTCTCAGCCTGCCATCAATCTGAGAAAAACCTCCTTTCTCAGAGTAGCACTTTGCGCATAGCCCATCTATCAGCCTATCTGTTTCTCTTCCGCAATTAACGCAGAACGCTTTGCTTCTTTTCATCTTTCAATTTCAATATCTCTTCTCTCCCGAGGTTAAAAGCTTTACTGTTGATGTCCTTGTTTGGAAGTCTCTCTTCAATAATTTTCAGCAATAATTCGTGAGAAAAAGGAAGTACATCCAGAGCGGATAGCGCTCCGAGCAGCACTATATTCTTTGATATGATATCACCAGCTTTTATGGCAAGGGAGTTTGCATCGATTGCGTACACCTCTTTACAGTTCCTTTCCACCTCGTCGAGTATCTTTTTAACAAATGGGTACTCTACACCTTCAAACACAACAGAGGGTGGAACAACCGGATTCACATCAGTTACCACAATAGTATCTTTATTTGCTTTATCTATCTGTCTCAGGGCTTCTGCTGGCTCTGTACTTACAATCACATCGGCTGAACCTCTCGCTACAAGAGGAGAATTGATATCACCCATCCTGACATCGCATTTGACAATGCCGCCTCTCTGCGCCATACCGTGAACTTCAGATACAAGGACATTCAAACCACTTTTTACAGCGGCTCTGCCAAGAAGTGAAGCCATTGTAAGTATACCCTGCCCTCCAACACCTGCCAGAATGATTTCTATTTTCATCTTTTCTCACCAGCCTTTTCTATTGCACCAAATGGGCAAACCTGTACACAAACTCCACATCCATTGCATATCTCTTCATTTATCCTGACATTCTTTTCTTCATCAAAATAGAAAGCGGGACATCCGAATTTCATTATACATATGTTACAGTGCTTACATTTCTCCTGGTTGACCTGGTAGATAGGTATTTTTTCTCCTCTCTTTCTTTTATCCCTGACCTCCAGCAAGATGCACGGATATTTACATATTACCACAGAGGGACCCTTGAAATTCAAAGCTCTTTCGAAAGCTTTGGCTGTCTCTTCTATGTTGGTCGGGTTCACAACCTCAACGTGCTTTACCCCCAATCCTCTAACGACCTTCTCTATGTCAAGCGCAATAGCTTCATCGCCCATCCCCGTTACTTTTGAACCAGGGTGTGGTTGATGACCCGTCATGGCAGTGGTTCTGTTATCAAGTACAGTTATGACACAGTCATGGTTATGATGAACCGCATTGACAATCGCTGGTAATCCAGCGTGGAAGAAAGTTGAATCTCCCATAAAGGATATAATTTTCTGGTCTGTGGATTTTGCAAACCCACATGCCATCCCTGCGTTGGAACCCATACACAGCAGAACATCAGCCACTTTCAGAGGAGGATACCTGCCCAGGGTGTAGCATCCAATATCCGTAGGATATATGGTTCCCTTCGGAGCCACCTTTTTGACAGCATAGTAGCTCGCTCTGTGTGGGCAACCAGGACACATAACCGGAGGTCTACTCGGCAATTTTAGATCAGTTTTCCCTCCATCAGGAATCGGATTTTTCACTCCCAGAATCTTTGATATTCCAGATATAACTATCTCAAGATTGTACTCGTATAATCTGGAAAAGTGTCCACTCCCCTTTCCATATATCTCCACATTTATGCCGGCATCAAACGCTAGGGATTTCAATCTCTCTTCAAGTATGGGCTCGAGCTCTTCCAGAACAATAATCTTACCGTGCTCCTCCATAAACTTACGACATTTTTCTCTCGGAAGAGGATTTGTGAATCCCAGTTTCAGAATATCTGCATCAATTTTCATGATATCAAGAGCATCCATGGCGTAGCCAACTGATATTCCAGATGCCACTATCCCGACGCCGCCGCCGTGTTCTATTATCCTGTTAAATTGTGATTTCTCGGATAACTCTTCCGCTTTCTTCATTTTTTCCAGTAAGACAGGATGTCTGGCTCTTGCCACAGATGGGACGGTTACCATCATTTCATCTTTTTCAAAATGTCCTTTCTTTTTCGATTCCTTGCATGCATCTATCTTGACGGGACCCCTCGTATGGCTGACTCTTGTGGTGGTTCTCAGTATTATCGGTAATTCCAGAGATTCTGATATTTTGAAACCCTCCTTTGTCATATCTTTTGCTTCCTGGGGGTTGTATGGCTCAAGCATGGGGGCATTTCCAAAGAGAGCATAGTATCTATTATCCTGTTCATTCTGGGATGAGTGACAAAAAGGGTCATCGGCTGTAACTATGATGTGACCACCCTTGCACCCCACATACATGTATGTCATGAAAGTGTCACTTGCTACATTCAACCCAACATGTTTCATACAGGTAAGAGACCTTAGTCCAGACAATGATGCTGCGGCAGCAACCTCCAGGGCAACCTTTTCATTAGTTGAATACTCAAAATAAAAGGGAACTTCCTTTCCTTTACTCTTCAGATACTTTGCTATTTTGGAAAAAGTATCTGCTATCTCTGAGGATGGCGTCCCTGGATATGTTGTGGCAAAATCTATGCCCTCCTCCAGTGCCCCTCTGGTTATAGCCTCATTCCCGAGCAGTAAAATGGTGTCCCCAGGTTTTGCTTCTATAATTTCCATCTTTATCCCCATCCAGAAGTCAAGTTTGAAAATCAGGAGAAGCATATAAATCTAACGAAAGAGATATCGTCAATGAATGAAGAGAGACGTGCTGGTAATTGCTGGCTATGACCCAACAGGTGGGGCAGGAATACTTGCGGATATGAAAGCCCTTTTTTTATCAGGAGTGAGAGGTCATTTTATCACAACATGTTTAACTTCTCAAACTCCGGACAGGGTAATCTCTATCGAACCTCTTGACGTTGAAAAGCTCTGTCATCAGATAGAAAAGGCTCTGGAGAGATACAAACCCGGATACTGTAAACTTGGTATGATTTACAGCAGAGAGTTGCTTCACTGTATCTCTGCACTACTTGAAGATAGAGAGATAAAACTGATTGCAGACCCTGTTTTCAGAGCATCTGATGGTACGCAATTGTGTGAGGACGGATATGTAGAGGTGTACAGAAGAAAAATTTTGCCGATAACCTATCTTCTTACACCGAACATGTATGAGCTGTACCAGCTAACTGGAATCAACGACGTCCGCCAGGCGGCGCAAAATATAATTGATAGGGGTACTGAAAATGTGCTTGTCAAGGGTGGGGATGCAGAAGGAAAGGAATCTGTGGATGTACTGTTTGATGGCAAAAAATTCTACAAGTTTGCTCTTCCAAGGGTGAAAGGCAAGTTTCATGGTACGGGATGTACATTCTCTTCTCTAATAGTTGCAAATCTTTCAAGAGGTAGAGGATTGAGACCATCTATAGTTGAGGCGAAAAGAATTTTATGGAGTATGATGGTCAATTCTTACAAACTGGAAAACTTTGAGAACCATCTGCTGGGAAAACCAGAGGAGGTAGACATCCCGCCAGAAAATTCGACAGGTGAGAGATTTGATGTGTGGTTATCTCTCAACAGAGGGGTCAAACGCTTTGTGAAAATGATACCCGATCATCTCATTCCGGAAGTAGGAATAAATTTTGGATACGCTCTGAGCAATGCTGAAAGCAGAGATGATGTGTGTGCTCTTACGAGGAGGATAGATAGAAGCAGACAACTAGGTAGACTTGATTTTGCATCTTCGATGCATATATCCAGAGTTATACTGACTGCGATGAAATTTGACAGAAGATTCAGGAGTGCGGTCAATCTGAGGTATTCTGAGGACTTCATTTCACATTCTGAAAAACTGGGTTTCACAGTGGCGTATTTTGATAGGAAGGAGGAACCGGAGAATGTCTCAACTATGGAATGGGGAACTGGGGTAGCCATAGAAAAAACTGGAAAGATACCTGATATCATATATGATACGGGAGGCGTTGGAAAGGAAGCTATGATAAGATTACTTGGAAGAAATCCTGATGATGTGGTGAGAAAGGTCGAGACTGTCCTCAGGAGTATGTCTCTATGAACTTTTCGAAGGAGCGATCATAGGTTCTCTCAACTTCTTTCGGGAAGCAACAGGCAGGAAGCTCTCTTCTCGATAGGTGATATCTGAGACACTCACAGCACTTTCCTTTCTTATCGCAGGGTTCGTATGTGCATGGACAGTTTTCGAGATTTTTCTTAATATTGCATATCTGCTGCATGAGGGTATATATGCGGTACATCCTTAAAAGGATTCAGTTTCGCCCTATTGCTCCTCTCCGGGTATGTATGGGTTGAACGCTGGGTCACCGTAAAGCTGCCATTCCTGGAATTCGAAGTATTTGTTGGGCAGCACCTTTGTCTTCTTCGAACCGAACATTTCCACGAATTGATCGTATTTCTCCTCCCACAGTTTGAAATCAAGCAATGGATTTCCCGTAGCTACAAGAGGTGGTGACCACCAGAAGGTTGCGTTCGCATCCTTGTACAGGTAAAGATTTCTGGCATTTCTGAAAGCCAGACCTATCGTCTTGTTTTTCATCAGTTCCTGACACATATCCTGATACATGAGATAGCCAAAGTGTGGCTCTGGATATATGCCCTTCTTTGCATTGAGGGTTGTATTGATATAAGCTCTTGCCACAGACCAAGGAGTATCATAAATATGTTTCTTTGGTTCCAGATAACCTCCAGCTATATTTGACTCGACACTTGCTGATATCAGAGTATTGACCCCAGCATGTATAAAGGCCATTGATATGGAGTTCTGTGGATATACACCGGTTATCTTTCCACACAGACAGCTATCTATCCACATCACAGATGGTCCGAGCTCCATCTCTGCTACTCTTCTGGGTGTGTAATCGCCGACCATGGAGAGAGAATATCCTGGACCGAAGAACCCTCCATCTATGCATGAGAATGTTCTCTCAGCAATCCATCTGAAAATTGGTCCAAACCACCCAAGTCCAAGTATGGATGGACCGCACATTCCGAACATGTGGGGTTGTCCATGTGCGTTTGCCCATATGAAATTGCTGCTCTCCATGTATTCCTTTCCTTTCGCGACATCTTCTCCTACATACTTTGCGACAAAATTCTTGAAGAATATCAGCCTGTTCAGCAGGCAGGATTTCTTTATCTTACTCAGTGCTTCCATGCTGTAACCGACCGCCGCCGCCTCATAATCGTACGCTGTGGTCACCTTGAAGCCCATTGGCTCGAGAACCTTTTCTTTTGTTCTTTCCATCACTATCTTTCCGAAACCAGTTGGTAGCTTGACAGCCTCCTCAGAGTTACCCGTGATTCTAGAGATGAAGTATCTTATCAGTGGCCTCTGGAAGTCCTGCCCTCCTCCAACAAGAACGGTCGCTTTATCCTTCCAGTCTCCCAGACTTTTTATGATATCACTGTAGAAAAATGTCCTGACAATCTGTGCATTCACATCCTGCACATCCCATCCTGCCAGTCTCCCAACGATATTTTCCTGATAGGGATAATAGCTGTATGTATCATTTGCAAGATTGGAATAATCTCCATATATCGGGTCTATATCTCCGTATATAAAGTCGCTAGGCGTTCCCAAACCATATGCATACGTAAATGATGAGACATCCTTGCTGAGAGGGCACAACCAGTTATCATAGACAATTCTAGGCATCATCTCTGCATCGCCCAATATGGCAATATAAATCGGATTATTCTTGTAATATTCTCTGAGGTTTCTGATATCATCAGCAGGAATGTCTGCCAGTTTTGCTAGAAGTTTGTTCAATGGTTTATGTATCTTGTTGAAAACATGCATGTTATGAGCGTAAGCCAAATCAGGATTCTTCCTCACCGAGTAGTATCCCGGACATTTTTCACCTTTAATTGTGAGTGCATTATCATCTGCATAAAATGCAAAGTCGGGTCTGGCAAAAATGATGCCCCTGTGATACGCTGTCAGGTATGGAGCGAGAGAAGATAATTTTTTCATCATGGCGTAGTACGGATTCTCCAGTTTATCCACTTCCACGTTAATCTGAACTCTCCCCGACTTTCTATCCAACCATTCTCCCGAAATCACAAGATTATACCTTGCTCCTCCTCTATTGTAAAGGAGAACTTCTTGGTAGAATCTATCCTTGATGATCCTCCCTGCACTATCCCTGATTGCAGGATTCGATGCTGTAGAAACCCCAAAACTGATTAATTCAAACTTCTGATAAGTTTCGGGCAGAGAAGGATCCATTATTCCACCTTGAACACTGACCCTATTCCCAAATTCATCGACACCATCTGAGTCAAGGTTAACAACCTCCACCTTTATCAGGGCATATTTGTAATCATCCGGTATCTTAAAACTGAAATTGGCGGTGTTTGAACCTGTCAGCAGACCCATAAACATACGAACAATCTGGGTCGATACTGTTGATTTGATCTCCATAACAGGGGAGGAATAAAATACCTTATCAAGAACTCTTGGAGGCCACGCATCGAGAGGATTCGTCATAGTTATATAATCAATATCACCAAATTTTTCCTCAACAAGTTCTATGGTAATGTTAAGGGCATCATCCGCATTTTCAATGTGATAACTGTTGAAGACATCTGTTGTTAAATTTCCGCATATTATGAGATATCTAACATCAATTTTGCTCAGAACACCCAGTACTTCAGAGTCTATCTGGTCAGTAACTATAACCGGAGCGGTGAGGTAACTGGCAATGGGAGTGGCGACCATTCCCGTCTCGTAACCTTCTTGATCATCTTTTATTATTAGTGCTAGGTCACTCTTCTTCCAGTATTCCTTTATAAGGTCAAGAGAAACATCCCTTGGGTCTCTATTTTCAGTTATCACAAGGTCCGGATTTTTCCCTATCATCTCTTCTGCCCTTATTATGGCCTTTGAAGGTCCGCTCATATTCTTCACATAAAGTGGTACAACGTGTCTGTTGCCGTTTTCATCGTAGTGGACAGCCAGTGGCGTTACTATCAGAGGGTAGAAGGGATTTGTATCTGCCACCTCAATAGCAGAGGGACTATCCTTCAAAACCCCCTCCATCACAACCAAAGCTTTTCCACTTGGCAGAAAACCTTCCCTGGGAGCAGGTTTATAAAGGTATATCCCGACTCCAGCTATCAGAAGGATTATCACACCAATCGTCACAACTACTTTATCATGCTTCATGTTAATCTTCCTCCCTAATTCCCTTATAATGATGTAATACGATACTATATATATTTTTTTTTGTATTCAAATTTTGCCAAACTTAATAAGGGTTGTATCATCCATAGCTAGTCTTTCTAAGGACCTGCATATCCAGTTTTAAAGGGAGAAGAGTTATTCTCTTAGATGGGTTTTTCATTTACAGATACTGCAAGTCCAGAAACAAAGAAAAAGCTCTCGTTATCCTGTGGGATGTTTACCACAATACCTGTGAAACCCTTCACCTCAACACTCAAAGGATTTTCATCAACTTTGATGCTCTTGGAACCTTCCGCTCCTATCGTTCTCATTCTACCGCTTGCCATTCTTACTTCTATCATAGGTGCAAATATTTTGAAAGGAATCAGATAGGCAATAATTATCAGAGGCACGTAAAGAATTATCATTGCAATAATTACAGCTAAAGCCTCTGCAAGAGAACTAACATTTTTCAGGCGCTCGTTTATTTTCTCTATTATCATGAATATTACAGGTAGAATTACATCTCCGCTACCGATGGCTTGGAAATAGCATAGGTGATTTGATATATTATCATCCTGTGATGTTAAACCTGAATACAAACCGTTTAGAACCACTCCCAAAGTGGCTAACCTTTTTTCCAAGCTTTTGATATTTTTAACATCTCCTCTGTCTATAGCGTCGCTTAATTCGGTAAGTGCATGCTTCAATTCATTAACCTTATTTACGCTTATCTTCAGTTCCTTCTTTTTGACAGAGAAAGCTCTGACATTATAGATTTCAACGGTAACAGTATCTTTTTCGTTTTTGGAATATACAATTGTTGAGAATGTCGTCAGGATAATAGTTGTTACCACAAAAAGCGTTGTAACCATTTTTATTTTTTCCATAAAATTAGTTTATGTTTATGTAGTATATAATTTTATTTGAGATGGTACAAATGCCCAAGTGCTCATTGGACAAGGTCACAGAATCACTGCAAATATGTACATTACATCATCCTCGCTGTTTCCTGCTTTGTCGAACGCTCTGGCGGATACGAGATGTATGAACAGCATGCTTGATCTACATTTCCATCTGTAAACCGATTGTTCACCTGATATCCTCTGTTGGAGAGCGTCATCGAGATAAAATTCAACCCTATCGATTCCAGATAATGAGTCACTGGCAGATGCTTCTATGGTTACTCCTCCAAGTATCAGGGTCCATCCAAGAAGAGATTTCCACATTTTACTGTCCAGTATGTAAACGTATCCTCTCTTCGGTCGAGTTATACTTACATCAGGACCATGCTTATCTATACCAAATTCTATAGTGTGATGCTCTTCTTCATTACCAGCGTAATCAATAGCCCAGTATGAAAATGTGTGAAATCCTTCCTCTGATATGGTGATTGGATGCCGATAAACTTCTTTATTACCACCATCTATCACATAATAAATGCAATCGACACCGCTCCCATCATCAAAAGCTTCTAGGGTTATCTTGATATCACTTCTATACCATCCTTCATTGCCTTCGTCTCCTGTGATGTATATACTCGTTGTCGGCGGCGCCATATCTATGCCCACCCAGCTGACATTCCACCTATCCAGAATGGGTGAATCCGATGGAGAGTGCCTTGTGAATACTGCTTGCAGTCTTATTGATGGGTATTCGTCAGGATCGATGGTGGATAGATCCTTTCCGGAAGATATATTTTCAAATCCTGGTATGATGTTATAGTTCTCATCAAGGATGTTGAATGTAATTACCCCTAATGGAAGATCAAAGAGGGCATGAAATTCACGCCATGCAATAAGACCATCTGGTGAGATCTCCTTTGATGTTACCACTGCAAAGAGTATCTCTTCCTTCTCTTCACCAAGCATGCATGCGATATCTGGCGAACCTGTGGCTTTATGAACGTGCCATACACTACCAAAGACATCAGGATACTGGCTTGCCTGATCTCTTTCATCCTCCCATACGGAGAAGATATTTCCCGCCCCTACGGCAATATTATTCCAGTCGGCTCCAGATGATGATCCGTCAGATATCATGTGCTCCTTGGTGATATGGTCTCCATGGGCTGATATCAGTCTTCCCCAGATGTTGCTACCATCATCGTATGTTACAAAAAACATCGTTCCGAGATAATTTTTAACATCTGCCCTTATGTAGCAATTTCCTGGCTGTATAATGAAGTTATCATGTATGGTATTTCCATATCTGTCCAGAATCTTACCCCATATATTTCCATCGTAGCTTGATCTAGAGTTAGGGTCAACGCTTATGTCTCCATCATTCCACACCACGAGGTATTCTCCCGTTTCGGGACAAAATGCCACTGCCGGAAATATGTAGTCTGTATGTTCACTCCCTACGGCTATGGCGAAAGGATCTGTTGCAGGATTTCCATTGGAATCAAATTTTCTGGCATATATGCTGAACGGACCGATCTCGGGGTCGATGCCGCTTTCATAAACAACCATGAAATATCCCTGATCATCCGCACATATCCATGGCTGACCCTGATAACTCGCTCCATCATCTATTGGAAAATCTGAGGTCAGTGGATTTCCATTTACATCGTATATACGTCCATACACATCATAGTTATCATAGCCGTGCCTTGAATCCTCCCATACGACAAAAAATCTGTGATTGCCGAAAGCAACACAGGGATCATATTGACCTTTGTCCGCACTGCATATCGTGAATCTTTTGATGACGTTTCCATCAGGTGTAACAAGTGCACCTTTAATGTCTACAGCCCACCTACCGTCAGCTATTTTGTTTTCCTCCCAGGCAACAAAGAAAACACCATCTCCGTATGCTATTGATGGGTCTTCAGCATGGTAGCTTGTATCATCCGGGGAGGAACTTATGTAAATATCACGGTCACTTTGAGGGTCAGGATATGGATTATGCCCATTTTTATCATATAGTCTTCCGTGAATCTGTCTGTATCTCAATCTTTCCCCTTCATACGGGAGATTCTCCGGACCCAGACCCTCTTCCCATGCAACTAGAAACTTGTTACTTCCAAACGCAACGTCAGGATCCCATGCTCCCTCCGAGTAAGCTTTGTAGGAGACCATTATATCGGGGTCGGTTCTATCTTCCCACACGAAAATAACATCAAATACCCCGGCATCATGCGCATCCTCATCTCCATAAAACATGTAAATGGTTGTTGTGTTATGTGGAGGGATGTGTGGCACTCTAACATATACATGTGCGGATTCTCCGGGAACCTTTTCATCCACCCAGTACTGGAGCAGATTTCCATCTTCATCTGTAAATCTCAGGTCATCAAAATCCGGCTGCATGTCAGTATCATAGTAAACCGTAAAATCGAGAACATACTGTTTGTAATCCACAGAACCTGAGTTATTGATGAGTATCTCAACCATTCTCCTCCATGACACATTCCACCATGCCCTGTAAGTATTTTTCATGATAACTATACCCTTCTCTTTATCCACAGTGTAGTTCCACGAGTGAGATTTGTCTATTTTACCTTCATCGAGAAAATCATCCTCCCACACAAACGAGCTACTACCTGATGCTTTTACATTCTCACCAACCAATGTGGCACCCGGCGGCAGGAGCATGATTATCATAATAAACCATACAATCCAACCTCTCATCTTTATACCACCTCATACCACTTGTAGTTCCACAATAACCATGCGGACCATTCTTTGGGAAGAGGTTTATCTCCGAGTATCCATATTCTTGGTACTATACCATTTACCGTGTCCCACTGTATGGTTCTGGTTATATTCAGAAAATCTGTGGCTATTAGCTTGAAGCCGTATCTGTAGGTATCATTCTCTTTCTCACCGTAACCAAACTCCAGTTGCAATTCTCTTCCTATCGCCTTATTAAAGGTGTAGATGGTGAAATGTCCGGTATCTCCCCATTCCCAGTCAATCTTGATTTTTCTGTCACCATATAGAGACACATAGCCATACAGTTTGAATTTATCCGAGGAGACATTCGCGAAGGTGATATTAACATCTCTGTTCAACTTCATAAGGAAGAAACCCTCTTTACCTATGGTCCAGGAGCAAGAGATATTGAAAAGGTATCCCTCATGATACACATATATTCTCAGATTGGTGAGTTTGGTTATTTTTCCTTTCCATTTGAAATTGGATATTGCGCCTGGGTGAGGTGAGTCCCAGGACACACCAAAATCATCCGTTGCAACCCCATCGAAACCAATGACCAGGAATCTGGTATCATTCTTTACATCCAGAACCGTTATGTTTGCTCCCAGCATATCTTTGTTATTGGTATCAAATGTTATGAAAGCATGTTTTTCTTTTCTGTATGGAATCCCCCACTTTACACTCATGGAGCCATCTTTTATGGTGAACAATCCATCTATCTTCCAGTTTTTGAAATAGAGAGTTGTCGAAATCTCTGTTGGAGAGCCCGAATATTTGCTCAGGGAAATGTTTCCCTGAAGAAGGACATTTATAAAACCTTCAACCCGAAGCCTTCTGGGAAAGTTCTTTATGCTCATAAAGGGTTCTTCACTGTTGTTGATATAGAGATTTATTTCATTGATGTTACCCGACATGCTTAAATCAGCAAATCCATAGATTGAAAGGGGTGAGAATCCAATCCTTGCTCCCCATTTCGCCTCTATACTCGGTGGAACGTGGGTAAGCTCAAGTTTGATTGGGGTATTGTTCTCGACAGATTCGACCGAATAAGTGACATCAAAGGATCTATCACTTTCATATATGAATTCTCCTCCAAGTACGGAAAGGTCGAATGACATGTGTGAGGGGAGAGGGTTTATGGTGAAGGTGTGGATTTTGTTGGGATTTCCGTCGATGTAACTTCTGAAAACTATACGGGTTTTTGCGCCGCCATCCTTGCCAAAAGAGTAGTGGACCTTGAGATCTCTGGGTATGGTTGTTATATGCAGTTCTGTGGCCGGCA
>JAGGWT010000082.1 GCA_021163455.1 Thermoplasmata archaeon
AGTCATCTGGATTATCAAATATCAATGGCATGATGCCAAAGTTTATGAGGTTGGCTCTATGTATGCGGGCAAATGATTTTACTATTACAGCTTTTATGCCCAGATATTTCGGTGCTATGGCTGCATGTTCTCTGCTTGAACCCTGGCCATAGTTCTCTCCACCCACTATAAAACCACCTTTCTTTTCCATTGCCCTGTTATAGAAGTCTGGATCAATGCGGGAGAAAACATATTTGGATATTTCTGGTATGTTGCTTCTCAATGGCAGAATCTTTGCTCCCGCCGGCATGATGTGATCCGTTGTTATATTATCTCCGACTTTTATGAGGACTTCACCTTCAACACTCGATGGCAATGGTGGAAACTCTGGCAGTGGCTTTATATTCGGGCCACGGCGAATCTTAACCTTTGCTGCCTCCTCTGGTGGAAGTGGTGGTATTATCATGTTATCATTGACATAAAACCTCTCTGGCAGTTCTATCTTTGGATACTCGCCAAAGTTTCTTGGGTCTGTGAGTACTCCTTTGATCGCAGTTACTGCTGCAGTCTCAGGGCTCACCAGAACGACGCCTGCATCCTTTGTTCCGCATCTCCCTTCAAAATTTCTGTTGTATGTTCTCACGCTGATAGATCCTGATGGCGGTGCACCACCCATCCCTATACATGGTCCACATGCGTTTTCTAATATTCTTGCCCCAGCATCGACCAGATATTTGTATTCGCCACTCTCAACAAGATGCGCAACTACCTGACGTGATCCCGGATTTATGAGCAATGAAAGGTTCTGTGCTACTGTATGTCCCTTCAGGATCTGAGCAACTATTTTCAAATCTCTCAGGGATGAATTTGTACATGAACCTATTGCAACCTGGTGTACTTCCATACCTTCAATCTCAGATACAGGTTTCACATTTCCAGGGCTGTGCGGAAGAGCAGCCAGTGGCTCGACTTCGCTGAGATCGATTTCTATAATTTCATCATATTCCGCATCTTCATCTGCCTCGAGATGCACCCATTGCTCGCCACGACCCTGAGCTTCTAGCCATCTCTTTGTAACTTCATCACTTGGAAATATACTTGTTGTCGCTCCCGTTTCCGTTCCCATGTTGGTAATCGTCGCTCTTTCTGGCACGCTTAACGTCTTAACACCTGGACCAAAATACTCGAATACCTTGCCGACGCCGCCCTTCACACCCACACGCCTCAAAAGTTCAAGTATGACATCTTTAGCAGAGACCCATGGCTTCAATTGTCCTGTAAGTTTCACACCAACGATCTCTGGGTATTTGAATGTAAAGGGTTCACCTGCCATTGCTGCAGCAACATTTAAGCCGCCTGCACCAATTGCAAGAGAGCCGACGCCGCCTGCCGTGGGAGTATGACTATCACTACCCAACAATGTTTTTCCTGGACGGGCAAATCTCTCAAGATGAACCTGATGACATATGCCATTTCCGGGACGTGAGAAATAGATGCCGTATTTTGCAGCGATTGTCTGAAGATAGAGGTGGTCATCTGGATTCCTAAAATCTGTCTGCAATGTGTTGTGATCAACATAGCTAACGCTCAGTTCGGTCTTTACTCTTGGGATTCCGATAGATTCAAACTCCAAGTAAGCCATTGTTCCTGTAGCATCTTGAGTTAAAGTTTGGTCTATCTTAATTGCTATTTCTTCTCCTTTTTTCATCTCCCCTTCAACAAGGTGTTTCGATATGATTTTCTCTGTCACTGTTAGACCCATTTTATTTCCCCCTTTTCATTTGCTGAGACATGAAAAAACTTTTTTGTTTATAAATTTTTCATTTCAATACAACTAAAATGTAAAAATTTGACAAAAATTCATTATTTTTTTGAATTTTTACATCTTGAATGATAAAACTTATTAAAATGTTTTTCTTTTTCGGGATGTGAAACGAAAGTCACTGACAGATCTGGAGAGAAGAGTGATACATGGTCTGGTCAGTTATCCCGACCTAGAGGAAAAGGACATTATATCAATACTGGATATAAAACCATCCTCATTCTATTCTATAAGAAAGAGGTTGCTAGGTCAGGGTCTGATAAAATATCTCTACATTCCCATGATTAATCGAATTGGGGGAGAGATTCTGGCAGTGATTCACACGAATTTCAATCCGGTTATTCCTTTAGAAAATAGAATAGAAGCAACCAAGAAGAGTATCGAGATCTCTGAAGAGATTTTTCTGTCAATCGGAGAGCAAGATAAGGGTTTCTCCCTGAGCTTTTCCAGAGATTATACCAATATAGGAAGAATAAATGATGTCAGGACTGAAATTTTTGGTAAGCTGATGCTCCTTGAAAAGGAGTATCCTCTCGAAGTGATATTTCCCTTTGAAATCAGTAGAATAGAGAGATTTTTTGAGTACTCATGTATTCTATCAAAATTCTTCAACATAGATTTCGATGGCAGGAAGAACAAGTGGTTTGAAAACAACAGAGAAAATGTGGAAATGAATGAGAAGGAGAAGAGAGTTTTTGTCGGTCTTGTTGAGAATCCCACCATACCACTGGCCAGATTATGTAAGGAGATATCCGTGTCCATGAATACTGTGGCAAGATTGAAAAGGGAATTCGTGGAGGAAGGTTTACTTAAGAAAGTAGTAATACCAGACCTTGGAAAGCTGGGTTTTGAGATACTCGCATTCTATCATATAAAGTACAATCCGAATAAACCACCTAGTGAGGAGGATTTCAAAAAACTGGAGGATGATTCTATTATTTTCTTCGCAAACAGAAAGTTCGAGAGCGTGATAATATCGGCACATCCAACCTATCAGGACTACAAGGAGAGAAAGATGGAAAAGATAAGGTATCTCAAGGAAAGGAACCTTATAACGCTTGACCCGCTCATAAGGAAATACATGTTCAACAAAATGAGAGTGATTAAAGATTTTGATTTCTCCTCGATAACTAGGAAACTCCTTTATGCTTAGTTTTTCTGTATATGGCCTTTGTACCAATAACCTTTTAACCATGTTTTTCTATCTACCCACCATGCCGGAAGAAATACCTCAGCAGCTTCAGGATCAGATAGCAAGATTGCAGCAGTTGAGGTCACAGCTACAGATGATTGTCCAGCAGAGACAACAGGTTGAAATAAGATTGAAAGAACTCGAGCATGCAATAGAGGAGGTCGAAAAACTCGAGGGCAAAGGGGAGATTTACAGGAGTATTGGCTCTCTCCTTATAAAGGTTGAAAACAAGGATAAACTTCTGGAGGAGCTTAAGGAGGATAAAGAGACTTACGAACTCAGAAAAACAACACTGGAAAAGCAAGAAGAAAGAATAAAAGAGAAGCTCTCTGAACTTCAGAACAGACTGGAAGATGCTCTCAAAACTGCAAGGAAGGCACAGGGCGCATGAAAAAATACGGAAAGAAGACATACATAATATCTGTATTTCTCCTGGCGGCGGGCGTCCTGCTTGTAATAATCTCTCTGCTGTTACCAAACTCAAACATCTCTGAAGGGTTGTTATCCCTCTCCACAGTCTTCATCTTCTCTGGAGCAGTCATATACTTTGTAATCTACCGCCAGTTTGAGAAACTTGAAGAGATAGCAGAAGAAGTTGAAAAAGGGAAGATATAACCCTACCTGCCGTATCTCCTTTTCCTCTGCTGATAAGTTAGGATAGCTCTCAGGAAATCCTCCTTCTTGAAAGCTGGCCAGTAAACATCGGCAAAATACAATTCTGAGTAAGCAAGTTGCCATAGTAAGAAATTCGAGATTCTCTCTTCCCCAGATGTTCTTAAAATGAGGTCCGGGTCAGGTACATCCTTGGTATAGAGATGTGAGGAAACCGTTCTTTCGTCAACATCCTCTGGATTGATCTTTCCTTCCCTGACTTTTCTTGCTATCTCCCTTATTGCGTCCACTATCTCCTGCCGCCCGCCGTATGCGAGGGCTATATTGAGTACATAATTTTTGTAATTCCTAGTTTTTTCCATCAATTTCTTGGCAGCATCTCTTATATCTTCAGGCAAAAGTTCGAGTTTACCCATAACATTTACCCTCACTCCATTCTTATGTATCCTCTCATCGTGACAGGTATCCTCCATAGCCTGTTTGAACAATCTGAAGAGGATATCAAGTTCTTTTCTGCTTCTCTTGAAATTTTCTGTTGAGAAAGCATAGACCGTGAGTATCTTTATTCCAAGTTCAAGGCACCATTCCAGAACCTCTTCCAGTTTTTCCTTTCCTCTGCTGTATGCCTCTTCTTCAGATAAACCGAGATTTTTTGCATATCTTCTGTTTCCATCCATTATTATAGCTACATGGTGTGGAAGAGGATTGGACAGAACCCTCTCTTTCAATCTTCTTTCTTTGAAATCTTTCAGTTCCTCCCTGACTCTGGTGTAAACTGGGGAACTTTCTATAAACTTCTTCAACTTTCTTCCTACCTCGCTCCTGAGCACTCTTGAAACGAATATGTAGAACCTGTCCGTGAGAGAAAGTTGCCTGCCTTTTCTTTTTCTCACACCTCACACTATAACTCTCCATGATAATAAAAATTGCCCCTCTTTTGGTGCAACAGGAGAGAAAGTGGGAAAAAGAATTATAAATGGATATCCTTTAACCACCTTCGGCTAGAAAGGAGGAATAGTTGTGTACAAGATAGTGAGTATCGAGGATACGATAAGAATACCTCCGAAACTATTTGCGGATGATATGCAGGAGGTCATAGAAGACATAGTCCACAAAACCTTCGAAGGGAGGTACAAGAAAGATTATGGGGTCATCGTTGTAACAGATAATATCAAACCGGTTGGTGAAGGTATCATAGTACACGGAGATGGTGCCATATATCAGAAAGTGAGGTTTGATGCTCTCGTTTTTATGCCGGTTCTCCAAGAAGTTGTAGATGGTCTGGTTTGCGAGATAGTCGAGTTTGGTGCATTCTGCCACATAGGACCTCTTGATGCCCTGATACACATGAGTCAGATAATGAATGACTACATAGAAGTAGATGTGGACAATGAAAGGCTGATGGGGAAGGAGACAAAACGGGTGCTTACGGTTGGAAGTAAGGTGAGAGCAAGGATAGTTGCTGTGAGCATAAATGAACTGTCTCCCAGAGAGAGCAAGATAGGTCTAACCATGCGCCAGCCAGGTCTTGGAGCGCATGAGTGGATAGAAGAAGATAGGAAGAAGGAAAAAGAAAAGAAAGAAGGTAGCAGCGAGGTGAAGAAGAAATGAAAACAATGTACGCATGTAAGGTGTGTCATATCATAACGGATAAGGACAAATGTCCCATCTGTGGTGCACCAACATCAAAGAAATGGAAAGGGTATGTGGTGATATTCGACCCGACGAGATCCCTCATAGCTCAGAAAATGAGTGTGACAAAAGCCGGAGAGTACGCGCTTCGGGTAAGATAGATGTACATAATAGATGAATCTCTCAGAGAAGAGTTCAGAAAAGTTATAGGTAAACTGATAAGGAATGAAAAAGAACTTTTTGAAGAATTGAAGGACAGAGATATTATCGTTTCCATTGGCGATATGATAACATACACCTTGCTGAAAAATGGATTTTTTCCAGATATCGCCATAGTTGATTTCAGACACAGAAGAAAGGACATCGACCATCAGATGAAAAGAATCATAGAATCCTTTGGAGATGAAAAGATACATGCGAAGAATCCACCTTCAACCATCACAACAGACCTGATTGATTCTATAAAGAAAGGGTATTCTATTTCAGAGAGAAAGAAGGTGCTGATTATTGTGGAGGGTGAAGAGGATCTATCTTCTCTGCCCGCCATCCTGCTGGCGCCGGAGGGCGTAACCATAATATATGGATTGCCGGATAAAGGGATAGTACTCATAGATGTAACAGAGAAAGAGAAGGAACTTGTGAGGAATGTATTAGAGAGGTGTAGAAAACATGGAGCTGGAGATACTTGAGAAGAGGGAAAATCCCCTCCTGAACAGAACTGAGGTGAAATTCAGAATCAAACATGAAGGCGAAAAGACGCCAGAGAGAGAACTCGTGAAGAATGACCTTGCAGAGGAGCTCAAAGTCAGCAAGGATCTAATAATTATAGATTACATAAGACCGCACTTCGGTATAGCGGTGAGTTCCGGGTACGCCAAGATATACAAAAGTGTGGAAGATGGTAAAAAAGTGGAGCCGGACTATGTGCTGAAGAGGAACAATTTCGGTATCAAGACGAAGGAAGAAAAGAAAGAGAAGGAGGAAGAGGTAAAGGAGGCGGAGGCTGAAAAGGCAGCAGAGGGTGAAGAGGTAAAAGAAGAAGCAAAAAGTGAAGAAGTAAAAGAGGGTGAAGAAGGTGGCGGTTCATAAGTACTACAAGATAGAAGGAGACAAATTGGTGCGACTGAGGAGATTCTGTCCAAGATGCGGAGAGGGTGTATTTCTCGCGGAGCACAAAGATAGATACAGCTGTGGAAGATGTGGATACACAGAGTTCAAGAAGCCTAAAGAAAATAAGTGATCGAGAGAATTCTCAGAGAGCTATTCTCAGGATGTTTCCGATAGTTTTTTAGATTTAACTATCACTAATTAGTATTAGGGTCTATGGTGTAGCCAGGATATCACGGAGGCTTCCGGAGCCTCAGACCCGGGTTCGAATCCCGGTAGACCCATTTTTATTATAAGGGGAAAATTCCGCCAACAACCCCAAAAATCGCATTCTGTTGGTTTTTTGTACCTTATTTACTTATTTGAATCTCAATGTACCCTTCTCTGTTTCTTTTGCCGCCTAACTTTCCCGCCATCATTAAAGATGGTCTCAGGGCGGCGGCAATCCAGTCTATGGGTAATTGCTGGTAGTACTGCTCCCTTTCCCATTCAATAAAGAATTTCTTCGTATTTTTTTATTTATATATTACAGCGGATGGTCTTGTGATAAATATGTTCACTTATGGAATCTTCCTAATGCGAATATTGGAGGTAATTTCCCAAAAGAAAAGATAGAGAGGGTCAAGGGGTTTATGATGAACTTAACTTTAGGTTCTCTGCATTGTAAACACATCATGGTGTATATTTTCGGTGTTGTTCAAAGCATCCACAGCATAGTACTCGACATAAATTGGTATATTGATTGGAGCTGTATTGTCTGGCCATGATAGTTGGATCCTCACATTCTCGTTCTCTCGACCAACCTGCCAATCTGTCCAGTTTTCATCTCCAACTCTGTATCTGTAGTGTATCCTGTAACCACCCACAGCTGGTTCCATATCTCCATTTCCGATATCTTCGGCTTCGATGTAAATGTATCTTGGATATGTGCAGTATGCTCTACTCTTTGGAGGGGCATTATCAGCATAGCATGTCAGATTATGGATGTTTTCTGCATTATCCACTATATCCGTAGAGTAATATTCTACGTAATGGAGTCCCTCTCCATCTATGATTGGAACCCCCTCTGTCGTACTTATGATAGGATTGTAGATCATCCAGTCTGACCAACCTGTCTGTATGCTCCATACCCTGTACCATATATTTTCCACCCCAACCGCACATTCACCAGTGTCATTGGATGAGAATTTGAAGGGTGTGTGTGAGGTTACAAAGG
>JAGGWT010000036.1 GCA_021163455.1 Thermoplasmata archaeon
CGTATCTGATCCGAACCATCTCAGCAGAATTGGTTCTCTCATGTATACTGATTGCTCCACAAGGGTCTTTCCATCCTTTATTTTCTGAGAAAGGTTGAGAAGAATATCTCTCTCATCTATCAGATTCATCTGGAAACCCAGAAAGAGACCAAGGATCGGAGACCCTCTGCTCAGAAAATTCTGGGCAAGATGGAGTGTCGATGTTATCAGAATGAGATTGCACGGAGATTTCACGTGCAGCCAGTCAAGGAATTCATCCGGTAATCTGTGAAACTCGTCGATTATCACAATCTCTTCCCTTTCTTCTATCAGCCTTTTCATCTCATCATAAGTTATGATTTCGTTCCTGTCCTCGCGATAGATGCTCCTGTCTCTCCTGACAAATAGATACGGGGCATCACGAAAGACCGATTTTATGAAAAATGTTTTCCCCGTTTTTCTTCTACCATAAACAATCATGGGTGGCTTTATCCTTTTTATTCTCTCTTCGTCCTGATATCGCCTTACTATAATCATCATTACTATAATGGCAGTTATAGTATTTATCTGTGATGCTTCTCAGAATATACAGTGATGTAACGCAACTATCTCTCAAGACAAGTGTTTTGCAGAACCGACCTTATCTATCCTGAGGCGTGGATATCTCTTCGACCAGTCGCAGACCAGCAGCTACGCCATCTATTGAATGAATTGCTGCACCGCATTCCTCTATAACTCTCTTGACACTTTCATAATCTATGTTGTCTCCTTCGATGGTTATCTTGACGTTATCTGTGTCTGTATCAACCTCTTTAAGAGAGATGTTCACTCCAGATATTCCCTCAAGGTCACCGAGTCTCTTCGCGAGTTCTATAATCGAAGGTACATGCGGTTTCAATACATCCAAGATTAATCTCTTTATGGCACTCAATTCTCCGGCACCTCGTAACCCTGTATATTATTCAGGTTAATAAATTTGCTGACTACAGAAGTTTGAAGATTATGACCTCCATGGACTGCGAGAGAGAGTATTCGCCATGGATTGCTTCTACTGTTATCGTGCGCTTACCAAAGGCGCTTCCCTCCCAGCTCCACTCGAATGGTGGTGATGTGAACTCCTTGACCTTATTGCCATCTATGTAGAATACCACGCTGTCATACTCTGGCGGTACATCTGGATCGTAAGGCTCAAGCTCTGCTTTGACTGTTATGCCTCCGATTATGATCGTCTTCTTGATAAAGAAGGTCTGTCTTCCAAATATGTAGAGACCACTCTGTGGATTTGTTATTCTCAATCTGAAGTTGAAGTTGGTGATGTTGAACTTAAGGATATGGATCTCCTCCTCGTGTCCGAGATTATCAGTGGAATAATACTCGAATGTGTGGTTACCTATCTCATCTATGATGATTTGTCCGGTATACTCATTCCATTCTCCACCATCTAACCTGTAGAATGTGCGATTCACCCCTGTACCATTATCAGTGGCAACAAGTGTTATTGTGACGTTCTTGTAATACTCTTCTCCTGAGCCAAGACCCTCAACCATGCATCTGGTAACGGGTGGTTCTCTATCTATATTTATGAGATAGACATTCATACCTCCATACGTATTACCGGCAACATCTTCAGCGTAGGCTCTGAATATGTGTGCACCATCCTCATCTATGTATATTGGTTCGGTGTATTCCTCCCATCTTGAACCATCAAGCGAGTAGTAGACTGCATGTATTCCAGACAATGTATCGTTTGCATTACACGTTATGGTAACACTGGATGTGTACCAGTCTCCCTGCCTCTCACCAGATATCTCGACCTTAAGAGATGGTGGAGTGTCATCTATCTTGATTTTCACTTCCTTGACATCCTCTACATTTCCATAGATATCAACAGAATAGAACTCCACCGTGTGATAACCTTCACCCCAGACCCTGAATGGCTCATTGTATATCCTCCACTCTCCATTATCTATCCTGTACATCGTGTGGTCAACGCCACTCCAATCAGTTGCTATTAATCTCACCCTGACCGATTTTCCTCTGTACCATCCCTCATTTCCAACGGCGCCATAAACCTCTGCGGTTGTGACAGGTGGAGTGTACGCATCTACTCTTATCTCACAGTGTGCCACTCCAATTGCTCCCTTATCATCGGTTACAGTAAGAGTGACATTGTAGATACCATCTTTCGCATAGGTGTGAGTTGGAGATACTTCTGTTGAGGTGTTTCCATCTGCAAAGTCCCAGTAATAGGAGACGATGGTCCCATCAGGGTCCCAGGAATCGCTGCCATCAAAATGAATGGTTGGATTGTTTCCAGCATAGAACTCTGGATGGGCTATTGCTACGGGCTCCCAGTTATCTTTCACCTGAATCGGTTTTGTAACAGAGAAGGTTCCATCATTGTTCGTTATCGTGAGAGTGACATCATAAATTCCCTCAGTGTAGTATGTGTGCACCGGATTCTGTTCATCGCTTGTTTCTCCATCACCGAAGTCCCAGCGCCAGGATGAAACAGAGCCTTCTGCTATTCCATAAAAGTGTATGGGCTCACCTGTGTTCGGATATTCCGGCTCCCAGTAGAAATCAACGCTTATAACCTGAATCTCTCCTATATAAGGTATCTTGTTATATGCTGTAACCACCAGATCAAGCATGCACGATTCTCCAACAGGCTCGGAGAGCTCTATGGTTGCATGACCACTCGAATCTGTGTAGTCATAACCTAACAGCACACCATTTCTTGATAGAGCACATAGAGCACCCTCCACACCAACAACCGTAACATCAAAGGTTGTGGCACTTGCTGGCATTGTATCATTGTAAATGACCGTCATACTCTCAGGGGTATCTGTTCTTACCTCCAGAGATGGGTCACCAAACAGGTGCCATGCATCTGTCTCTGCATAGCCATCTGATCCATACTCATCGTTCATATGCATACATCCATTGAACACGAGTCCACCGATTGTTCTTTTTATATTGTTCTGATATGTCTCGACCAGTATATCCACAAATTCATCCTGTGCATCCATTGGAGGATTCCAGGCCTGTGTCTTGGATGACATAAACGTCGCTATGGCTCCAGTTGGCTCGCCTGTGTTATCATTGGTGGCTCTCAACCAGGCTTCAGCAAAACATGTACCAGATACAAACTGTCCGTTGAGACATGCAACAGAGAATATGAAAGGAAGTTTGTTGTCATTCTCGAGAGCGTTTACATCGCTGTTACTGAATCCTGTTGTACCCCATGATGTTTGACTCCCATGTCCACAGTAATTGATTATTCCTCTACCCTCATTTAAAACAGTTGAAACCATACTTGCTGATGGATTTCCTGGAGCATCCTCTCCTCCCTGAGAACCATCATAAAGCTCATCAACAGCTGTGTATGTGTAATCAAGCAGATCGCTTCTTATGTTTCTAATGTGCTGATAGTCATACTCTCCATCATCTCCTGGGCCCTGATCAGATGCTATACCAGTGCCCTTGTGATACCATTCGGCATTTGCCTGTGGATATTTCTCGTAATCCACGCTTCTTTCAACCTGAGTAACAACATGGTCTGTATTTTCAGCAGAGAATCTTCCAACAAAGAGGTCTGGATAATGATCATCTCCCACAATGTATGAATAACTTGGGTCCGATGCGTGTCCACCCACCATCATTGTTGGTACCTGCTCCGCATCTCCCACGAGTAAAACAAAAGTCAGTCCATGGGTATTGTAGTAATTTACAATATAATCATAAATATCATCCGATGTGCTTCCCACCTCGGAAAGTTTCACTATCTGTGTGGGTACACCCTTCATATTCTTCCATTCAACGAAGGGTTGCATTTCATCATAAAAATCATCATAACAGATGATGAGCATATTACCGTGGTCATCCACAGGAGTGTACTTACAGCCAGAATATTCTGGAAATGCAAAATTTATCCCTCTGTAATTGATTTTGTCAAAATTGATAAACTCTCTCCTGTAGATCTGCTTGAATTCCTCATCAATGGATGCCAGTGGTTTTTTACGATGCAACACATTTATCTCGCCCGGAGCCACCGGCAGCACTTCCAGTTCAATCTCCGTGTAAATCCTGAGTATCTTCCTGTATGGATTGTACTGGAAAGGATATATCTCCACGACCTGCGCCCTGAAATCTCTAAGTATATATGGATCTCTCAGTTTCGCAAGTTTCCCTGGATACCATGTATCTTTATTATAGATACTGTCAAACTCATAAGGAACATCATCAGGATTAACATTTCTGAGAAGATTACCTTTTGATGGTGTAATGGATACGTTATAAATTTCCTTAAAGTTAACAGCCAATACCCTCAAGCCCATTTTTGTATCATCTGGTATTATTATGCTCCTGCATATGCGAGGGAGATCTGGCTTTCCTTTCTCAAGGAGGTTTGATTCTCCAGGTACAGATATCTTGAGATATTTTTCTCCGTTTATTGTTATCTCACTCGTTGAGAAATCGTTAAGGATGCAGGTTATCTTCGTGATTTCTCCATTCATACTAACATCAATATGAACAGGTTCTGTGGAAGAGACAGAACTGTTCTCTGGAACGCTGTATTTTTCACCATTCCCATAGGTTACTGTTATCGGAAAGGTGTTCACCAGCATAAATACTAACATTGCAACAACCAGCAACCTTCCCCTTCCCAACATAATGTATCACCTTTTCTTTCCATCTTGGTAATATGAAAATTTCAATATTTAAATATTTGTAATTCCAGCTTCTCCCTTTCCAGGATTTACTATCGTTCAAAGGTGTGATGTCTTTTGCTGGGAAATCTTTATATTTCAGATAATATATATAGTTAGTCTGAAAGTATTTGGGGGTATGAAAGATGAAAATCGAGTGGAAAAGAATACTATCCAGCATTATGGTTCTGATCATGGTAACAGCATCGGTGAATATGATAGCAGGCGCCGGTTTTTCCTTGCCCAAGGTGAAAGTTGATGATAATGATCCGGAGTTCACCATAGGAGATTTGATAAGCCCTCCATCGAAGGGTTCCACTGGGACATATTCAATAATTGTCAATTTCTCAGCCAGTACAGTTACGGTGGACGGTTTGATAAGAGGAGAAGAGCAGTGGATAGATTGTGAAGATTCTCCAGATACAGAAGGGGATTTTGCTGTTAATTTCTATGCAGCCTGTGATCCCGATTACATGTATGTGGCTTTCCTGAATGATAGTGGCGTGCTTTACAAATCCGAAATATACCTGTATATAGATGAGAATGGTAATGGCTCGTGGGATGGAGTAAACGGAGGAGACAACTGTTTTGTTGTAAAATTTGGTGAAACTCAGGTTAAAGATCATACCGGAAATTATGTGGAAGGAAGCTCTGTGGGATGGAATGTTAATTCAAGCAAATGCTATAGTGTAGAAATAAGGATACCAAAGATAAACTGGAGCGATTATGCGGACTGGGCATTTGATATAAGAAAGGTCTGGGACAGAAACCCAAGCTGGGGAGATGCTTGCGCTCCAGATGCACCAACCTCGTTTTTGGAATTTCCCGCGAATTACACACAGTATCCAGAACCTTGCTCGTGCTGCCTGTGCCTGAAAGCTCTTGTAGACATCTACAAGATTATACCGGGCAATATAACAACCATATTCAGTGATGACTTTGAAGGTAACGTCACTCTCAACTGGATAACTGATAGCATCGATAATAACAGCGATGGCTGGGCATTGAGCGAAAACCGAAGTCATTCATCTTCACACAGCTATCACTGTACGGCTCACTCCCAGTACATGGGAAATGCTCATGATGTTCTCGAGTTGAGGAATCCTCTGGATCTTTCGAATGTGAATAATGTCACTCTGAGTTTCTGGAGCTGGTGTGAAGGTGACAGCTATTATGTGAATGGAAGTCTTGTGTTAGCAGATTATGGAGATGTTGAAATAAGCAACGATGGCGGCGCAACGTGGATTTCATTATCTGATCTCGGACTGAGTCAGCTCTTCTATGATAACGACTGGATGGAAACCAAGATAACCATAGAAGCTGGCATGAACTACTCCGGAATTCTCGGCAGCGATCTGCTGACGGATCAGGTTAAATTCAGGTTTGTCTGGTATTCCAGTCCACAGTTCCAGTATGAGGGATGGTATGTAGATGATATCAGGATAGATGTCGGTGAAAAACCATCACTTGAGCTGATATGGGAAGCTAATGGTATTCCATGTATTCCTTTTGGCTCGACGGTCACCTACACCTTCCCGCTGAACTGGACGGTTGGAGAAGAAGGAAGATACATGATAGAAATAATGGGTCAGGAGGAACCGAACTACAAGGGTATGCAGGTGGCTTTCTGGAATATTACCATAGGAAACTACCACGATCTCGCAGTCACATCCCTAGATGTGCCTCCCACAGTAGAAAGGGGAGATGATGTACCCATTGATGCAACTATTGAGAACCTTGGAACCTATGATGAGAGTGATGTTCAGGTTAAAGTTACTGTCAAGGATGAGCATGGCTCCACCGTATGGAGCAAAACCGTAGTTATACCTTCACTGAATGTATCTGAGAAAAAAGAGCTTCACTTTGTGTGGAAAAATGCAACATACTGTAACCATAATGTAACAGTGAGTGTCATTCATCCAGATGATAATGTGCCAGAAAACAATGCTATGCAGAAGGTTGTTGTCGTTGCTCAAGAGATATTCTATGATGATATGGAATGCGGTCCATGCAGTGAGAAGAATTGGAAACACTATGACCTGACAGGCGGAGAAGGACACTGGGTTCTCTGTACATCTGGTTATGATCACTACCTGTGGTGTGGCATCCTCAATACAACCATGTATGGCAACAACTGGAATGATGTTGCAATGGTGAACAGCTCCTTCGACACATCAGGATATGACAATATCGATCTCCTTTTCAGGACATGGTACAGAATACTTCCTGGTGATTTTGGATATGTTGAGGTCAGTACCGACAATGGTGTGCACTGGCAGACGATAGAAACATTTAACGGAAACTCAAACTGGACAGATGTTTCTCTGGATCTCTCTGCATACAAATCCGATAAGATGAAAATCAGGTTCAGATTTGCATCAAACGAAAGCGGTGTAGAAAGAGGATGGATAGTAGATGATGTGAAAATTGTAGCGGATGACACAACAATATTCAGTGATGACTTTGAGTCAGGCGTGGATGGATGGACCATAGAGTACATAAGAGCTGGAGACTGGTGGCACCTTACAAGCAGAAGACATTACAGTGGTAATCACTCATGGTGGTGTGGAGATGAGCTCTTCGGCAAGTATCCAGCTAACCTGAACAATGCACTCATGATCAACGGTACCATAGACCTCACGAAATCATTTGGAGCGGACATTGTGTTCTGGACATGGTATAACATCTCCTCTGGAGATATTGGTTATCTGGAAGTCAGCGATGACAATGGAGCGACATGGTACACTGTGGAGACATTTACAGGTGTCAGCTCATCTGGCTCCTCACCAGAGTGGATAAGGGCGCTGTGCGTCCTGGATAAGTGGGCAGGAAAGAAAATAATGCTCAGATTCAGATTCACATCCGACTCATATCTCGAGAGCGAAGGATGGTACATAGATGATGTCAAGGTGGTAGCAAAGGTGGACGAAGAGCCTCCTGTGACAACACACAGCATATCGGGAACAGAGGGATCAAACAACTGGTACATATCACCTGTCACCATAACCCTGACTGCAGATGATGGGGATGGCTCCGGAGTAGAAAACATATACTACTGTCTGGATGGTTGCGGAACAGAGGTGTACACCTCCCCAATAACGGTATCAACCAGCGGACCTCACACCCTCGAGTACTGGTCCGTGGACAGAGTTGGTAATGAGGAAGCCCATCACACTGTGACCTTCAGGATAGATACCACCAGTCCAACTATAGAGATCAGCCAGCCGGCGCCCGGAATATACATAAAGGGCAGGAAAGTGTGGCCGATATTGGGCATATTCAACTGCTCCTTCACATTGATAATAGGAAGCATAGATGTCAAAGTTAATGCAAATGATGAAACCTCCGGTGTGGACAGGGTGGAGTTCTACATAGACGGAGACCTGATGAATACAGATACAGAGGCACCTTACGAATGGACATGGAATGAGAGAGTGTTCTTCACCCACACGATAAAGGTAAAGGTCTATGACAAAGCAGGCCTGACAGCAGAGGATAGCATGGATGTGAAGATTTTCAATCTCGCACTTGGAACGGGACCATCATACGGCACACTCAAGGGTAAGGTCTATGAAAACGGGACTTTTCCCAAGAAGGGCATTGGAGGAGCTATCGTAACAGTTATGGATATCGGAATGAATACAACAACCGGCGACAAGCTGTGGAATAAAGGGCGGTATTCTATACAACTCAGGCCAGGAACTTACGATATCAAAATAGAAGCTCCAGGGTATCAGACAAAAATTGTGGAAGGTGTCGTAATAGAAGCAGGTAAAACCACAAGGCTGAATATCGGGCTGGATAAAGTAAGTCAATAACCTTACCCTTTTCTATTTTAATAATTTTTATATTTCAACCTCTTAGTTACCCGGGTTCTAAGATAGAAAATATAAGGAAAGTATAAAAATTAAAATCGAAAGCTTTATATACAATGATTGTATTCACTTTTATGCTTCTTAATATAGATTTCTATCATCTCTCGTTGGATATAAGCTGATTAGAGTAAGAATATCCAAAGGGAGGTGATAAGGTGGGAAAGATAAAGATCGCTATATTTGGTGTTGGAAATTGTGCCAGTTCCCTTATCCAAGGTATATATTACTACAGGGATAAAAATCCAGAGGATGCCATCGGTTTAATGCACTGGGATATAGGGGGGTACAAACCCTATGATATAGAGGTGGTAGCAGCTGTAGATATAGACAGAAGAAAAGTAGGAAAAGATGTCAGTGAAGCCATATTTGCAAAGCCAAACTGCACAAAGGTATTCTGCAGAGACATACCAAAGATGGGTGTGGAGGTTGCAATGGGTAAAATTCTCGATGGGGTTGCTCCTCACATGAAGAACTATCCGGAAGATTACACATTTGTTCCATCCAATGGTAAAGAAACGAACATCGTTGAGCTCCTCGAAGACAGTGGTGCAGAGATCGCAGTGAACTATCTGCCTGTTGGATCAGAAGAGGCTACCAGATACTATGCAAACTGCTGTCTTGATGCTGGTGTCGCATTTGTGAACTGTATGCCCGTATTCATAGCAAGTAACAAGGAGTTTGCGAGAAGATTCGAGGAAAAGAATTTGCCAGTGGTCGGAGATGACATAAAATCCCAGATTGGAGCGACCATAATTCACAGAACCCTAGCAAAGCTGTTCACGGACAGAGGGGTAAAGATTGACAGGACATACCAGTTAAACGTTGGAGGAAATACAGATTTTCTCAACATGCTGGCAAGAGATAGGCTTAAATCCAAAAAGATATCCAAGACGGAAGCTGTGCAATCTGTGCTGGATGTTCCACTGGAAGCGAGAAATATACATATAGGTCCCTCTGACTACGTTCCATGGCTGAATGACAACAAACTGTGTTTCCTGAGGATGGAAGGAAGGATATTCGGAGATGTTCCAATGAATCTTGAGTTGAGATTGAGCGTGGAGGATTCTCCGAATTCAGCGGGCTCCGCAATAGATGCAATAAGATGCTGTAAACTGGCTCTTGATAGAGGTATAGGGGGTCCTCTGATATCAATATCTGCATACACCATGAAGCATCCACCGATCCAGTATCCCGATGATGTTGCCAGAGAGATGGTCAAGGAATTCATCCAGGGGAAGCGAGAGAGATGAAAGCATTAATAATAGCGGCGGGCGAAGGAAAAAGAATAAGAGATGTATCCGGAGAGCTTCCCAAACCCCTCACCCCCCTCCTCGGCCTTTCTTTGATAGAGAGAATTATCCTCTCCGCAAAATCTGCTGGAATAAATGATTTTGTTATAGTTCTGGGTTATAAAGGAGATAAGATAAGGGAAAAACTTGGAGATGGTTCCAGATACGGCGTTAGCATAGAGTATGTCGAAAATAAAGAATGGAAAAAAGGCAATGGATTATCTGTTCTATCTGCCAAGAACAAACTCAGCGAAAATTTTGTTCTTCTCATGTCCGACCATCTTTTCGATCCCGATGTTCTCAGGGAATTGAAAAAGAAGAAACTTGCCGGCGCCGACGGTATTCTGGTGATTGATAGAAAGAAGAGAGATTACATAGACCTGGAGGATGCAACGAAGGTTAGAATCAGAGATGATATAATTGTAGATATCGGGAAGAATCTGGATGAGTTTGATGGTATAGATTGTGGAATTTTTCTCTTATCTGACAAGATATTCGATGCCCTTGAGGAGAGTTTGAAAAGAGGAGATGATACGCTATCTGGAGGAGTAAGAGTCCTTGCAGAAAAGAGAAAAATGAAATACATGGATATCGGGAATAAATTCTGGATAGATGTCGATACGAAGGAAAGTCTGAAAGTCGCTGAAAAACATCTCCTCGATTCTCTCATTAAACCAACAGATGGCGCTGTATCAAAGTACATCAACAGGAAGATTTCCATTCCGATATCAAAGATTCTGGTGAATACGAGAATCTCGCCGAATGCTGTATCTATTTTGAGTTTTCTCATATCTCTGCTCTCTGCCTTTCTCTTCTCATTTGGTCAATGGTTATACATTGCTCTTGCTGGGCTTTTAGCGCAAATCTCTTCCATAATTGATGGGTGTGATGGAGAGATAGCGAGATTGAAATTTCAGGAGAGCAGGTATGGGGCATGGATGGATTCTGTGCTTGACAGGTATGCTGATGCTCTTGTTATTCTCGGCATGATATATGGATACTGGATATCTCACCCAGATATAACGATCTGGATATGGGGCTTTTTCTCTGTGGTCGGAAGTCTGCTCAACAGCTATACCGCAATAAAATATGATCAGGTAATAAAGGAGAGAAAAAGAAAGTTTAGATTTGGAAGAGACATCAGGATGTTCATCATCATGCTCGGAGGTGTGCTGAATCAGGTTTTTGTCACATTAGTAGTTCTTGCAATTATTACCAACTTTGAGAACATAAGAAGGATTATCGTTTTATCCTCGAAAGAGTGAAGGTGCCTTCCGGCGCCGTGCGTTCCTCAAAAAGATTTATTAAGCCACCTAGAGTGTTTTTGTAAACCGGTATGAACATGGAAAGGATAAGCAGATATCTATCCTATCTCCTCAGGCACAATCCAGAAGATTTACCCATGAGAAAAGATGGTTTTGTACCTATAGAAGATGTGCTGAAAAAGTTGAAAAGAAGATTTCCATCGGTTGACAGGAATATCATCAAAAAACTTGCTGAAGGTAGCGAATCGCGATTCGAGATTAAAAATAACATGATAAGAGCACTCTATGGTCACACCATACCGGTCGAGATTCATCTGAAACCAGCAGATGATGTGAAATATCTCTATCACGGAACTACCCCAAGTGCAGCAAAGAAAATACTGAGAGAAGGGCTTAAACCGATGGGGAGAAGAAAGGTTCATTTATCTCCTACCATAGAGCAGGCAATTAAAGTAGGCAGGAGAAGGACAAAAAATCCGGTTATTCTGCGCATAGATGTGGAATCCGCGAAGAAAGAGGGAATAAGATTTGAAAAGGCAAATGATCTTGTTTATCTCTCAGATGAGATTCCTCCCAGATTCATATCACGGGTGGATGTGAGAGAGGAAAATTGATTATTCTCTGTACTTCAGAAAAGTTGATATGATATCTGGCAGCAAACTGATATTTCTGCTTATTCTGTGGTCATCTTCTATGAATTTCACAATCGCTTCCTGGAACATCGCAAATTTGAGTACCCATTCCTGAGGTATGAGCTCATCCCTTGTGGACATGACTATATACACATCACAAGGTATCTTTTTCTCAAACAGTCCGGAATTCTGTATATCTCTTACAACCTTATCTGGTATGGAAGGGTCTGATACGGTAGCATCTGGAGGTACAACAGCAGGATTCAGCAGAACAATACTCCTCACATTTCTGTTCTCAAGAGCGATTTTTGCAGAAAGGAATCCTCCAAAAGAAGAACCAATGAGGATAACGCGGGTATCATTTTTTATAGCGTTCTTTATGTTTTCTACACATCTGTTCACATCAACCTCGTCACTATCCATATATTTAACAGGTATTGCACCCAACTTTTCCTTAAAAAGAATTCCCTTTGCACTGTTCGGTCCGGATGCATAGCCATGTATGTAATACAGCATGATTCTATAAACGAATTACCCCTAAAATAATTCTTCTCTTCCTTGGTCCATCTCCTTCAAAGAAAAACACTCTCTGCCATGTTCCGAGCATGAGCTTTCCGTTCTTCACAGGAATTATTTTGCTTTCGCCAAGCAGAGAGGACTTTATGTGAGCATCGCTGTTTCCCTCGGAATGGCGGTAATCTCCATGTTCTGGTATGAGCTTCCTCAGAGTTTCAATTATATCTTTCCCCACATCCGGGTCAAACCCCTCGTTTATGACTATTCCAGCGGTCGTGTGGGGAACGTATATAACAACAAAGCCCTCCTCTGTTCCCTCCTCCATGACAAACCTCTCTATCTCGTGGGTGATATCTATCAGTTCCTCCCTTCGCCTGCTGCTCACATAGACCTCTTTCATCATGGGCGGAAAGAGTGTTAACCTTAATAAATGTGTATCATATCATGGCAAGGGGGATCATCATGAAGAAGGCAGTGATTATACTCACAAACGGATTTGAGGAGATAGAGGCTCTATCCGTGGTTGATATTCTAAGAAGATGTGAGATAGCCGTTGATGTGGCAGGGACAGAAGAAAACCTGGTCGAGGGTGCACACGGGGTGAAGGTTATACCGGATAAGCATCTGAACGATGTCAACATAGATGACTACGATGCTTTTATTCTGCCCGGCGGCGCACCCGGATACATGAATCTGAGAAAGAACGAAAAGGTCCTTGACTTAGTGAGAGAAGCATATGAAAAGAAGAAACTGGTTGCTGCAATATGTGCTGCGCCAGTGGTTCTTGCCGATGCCGGTATTCTCAAAGGAAAAAAAGCAACCATCTATCCAGGGATGGA
>JAGGWT010000070.1 GCA_021163455.1 Thermoplasmata archaeon
TACCTCTTTAGTGTTAAAGAGGTATTTAGGAGGGTTGAGGTATGGTTGAGAACCATACTCTGGAATGTGTTGATATATCCAAGGTGAGGATATATTACACAAAGCACTCAGCACAGAAAAGTTTATATAATATTAGCTGTGCAATTTTTGCATGCCAAGGGCCTTTTTTTCACCGATTTCGTAGCGTCCCATTGGTAAAGGTCACCGAAAGAGCTGGAAAAAAGGCCCCCCATCCCTTGGTATATATATTATATAGGGCCATAGCAGTATACGGTCCCGTATACTAGAGACCATCGGGCTCCTCTCCTCTCTCAGGCCAGAATGCAGGCAGGATTGCTTAAAGGCAACGTAAGGAGGAGGTAAAAAACCTCCCCGCTAACCCTTCCACTTCCTGCAACGCTAACTTTAAATAACAACACATCCATCCGGTCTTGACGGCGGGGACTATTGGGGAGTGCTGGGGCTTGCCTCTACTGAGGGCCGGCCCCCGCTCCTCAAAATAAAGAGGTTGTGGATGCCTACAAATTGTGTCCCGTAAGGAGGTAGTAAACCTAAAAAACCTCCCCTTAGGAGACATACCCACTATCTCTTTTGTTGCTGTATAGAAAAGAGGAGGTAAAAGCCGAGACCATCAGAAAAATCCTCAATAAGCTAGAGGACAAAGGGTTGGTGAGGCATGCAGGACAATCTCTAAGTATATCGCCGGCTAATTGTTCAACACAGCATTCTTGAGGTGTCCCGGTTGCAAGGATATAAAGTGAAAATTTTCCAATGACTCTTTCGAGAAATGCATCTAAATCTCCTCAGCCGGTATCCATCTCCAAGTTGATGGGAAAAGCGATTTTATATCCTCTGGAAGAATAATCGGACCTATTATCATCATGTACCAGACTATACTACCTTCCAGCAGTATATCATGATTTGCTCCATCTGCTTCAACACGTATCTCCTCAAGACATGCACCAAATGGATTATGCAGAATAGGACGGTATATCCATCCTATCTTTACGATCTTTTCTTCATTTACATCTATCTTCGGAACAATCGTTGTGTACCACTTTCCATTTAATTTTACCTTACAGGAAATGTTGTGAGCAGGAAAAACTCCAACATTTTTCACCTTTATCTTGAAATGCCCAACAGTCAAACCACAGTAAAAAGCAGTTATCCTCAAATCCGCAGCATCTCTCGGCTCGATTGCATACAAATAACCATCCCATGCTGCCACGTACAAAGTCCCGTCTCTTCCCATAGCAGGATGGGTTAATATGTAATCGTTTATCTTCCACTTCCATCTAATCGTTCCATTTGGATTCACAGCATATATACAATAAATTCCACATCCGTAAATTATCCCATTTTTATCGACCATTAGACCTATCGTAGCAGGAACCTTACATTTCCATAATAAGGTTCCATCTGGATTAAAGGCATAGAGGTAGTCGTTATGTTCTTTGTATGTCGCTATGTAAAAGGTGCCATTTTCCGAGATTACGGGAGACATATGGGTAGCTCCTATCCTGTATTTCCACTTAAGCGTTCCATTTGGATAGAACGCATAGAGGTAACCGTTTCCGTAACTACCGTAGTATATGGTACCCTTATCATCTACACTGGGTCCAGATGACAATTTATTAACTGTACCCTCCCATTTATCCCATTTGATAGTACCATTGTCTGCACAGATTGCATAGAGACGACCCTCTCTACAACAATCAACATAAATAGTGTCATTGTAAATAACCGCAGAGGAACAACCATCCAGATTGATATTCCATTTTATTGTACCATTTGGATATATCGCATGGAACTTTCCATTCGCTACGAGGGGATCTAAGGTTCCAATATAAATTATTCCGTTTTTATCTACGAGAGGGTCTCCACTTGGAGCATCTCCAAGTCTACATCTCCATTTTATTGTTCCATTTAGAGTGATAGCATATAGGGACCAGTCATCGGCAGGAACGTAGATGGTTCCATCTTTCGATATGGCAGCTGAAAAATCCACATTTCCACCGAGTTTAACTTTCCATTTTATCGTTCCATTGGGATAGATTGCATAAAATGTTTTACCCACACCGATGTATATAGTACCATCATTATCCACAATAGGAGAGGAAAAGATACAACATTCTCCAATTTTCAGTTTCCATTTCAACATGCCTGTGCACCCATCTTTTCCATAAGGACTCCTACCAGTGTGGTGAACATCATGTCTGAACATTGGCCATGGTGAGTCCATGAGACCGGAGTTTTCTGATTCATAGTCGGATTTGATAGGATATGATGCGATGATAGTGGAGGTGAAAATGGGCAGTACAAGTAGTGACAATACGACAAACACAGATATCGTTTTCATCATCATAGAAATTATAATCTGTGTAAATAAAAAGTTTTTGTGTCATTGAGGAAATAAGTAATGACCGAAAGTTTTTTTTTTTACCCTATATGTATTACTGACTTGGGAGGTGAAATTAAGGTGAGGAGAAAGTTGGTTGTTCTGTTTCTGACGCTATTGATGACATCTACGGCTATAGTAGGTATCATCAACCACAGAAACAGAGCAATCAATATTGTTAGCGCTGCTGAGGGATCTGGTGGTGGAAGTGGAGTGAGTTACCAGCCAATCATTAACTATAGCTATGTATGGAAGAAAACGTACAATCTCAGTATGATAGTGTTCCAAGACGGATGTGACAAAGGCAGAGCATTCGGAACACCTGGTGAACGTGCAGCTGCAGAAAACATCTCAACATGGATGCAGGAAATCGGATTGGTGAATATCAAGAGAGATGAAATAAATGAAACATGGAGATTTAAAGATGTTCCAATATGGGCGTGGTCACACGTTCGAGATGTATCATATACTGATCTTTTTGCACCGATCGGTAATCTGAATAGAACGAGGATAATTGATTCACACTGGATCCATATAAGAGGGAGTAGTCCCAGTGGAAAGAGTTTGGATGTAAATCTCACATATAAGGAAAACAAGATTTCAACATGTTTTCCTCTGTTGAAACTTCCATCCATCTTCAATAAACAAGGTGACTACTATATCTGCAAAGCCAATGATCTCATTGTTACCCATGAATTTAAGGCATCATATGGGAAACAGTGCTTGTTACTACACGCTAACTGGACAAATCCATATGGATGGGGAGATCCTCTGCTCGGGGAGGGACCGATAGATAGGTTTCTGAAAATGCTCTTTATGAAGGCGTTTATCCTAGTTGATGAATTTAACAACACCTACTTCATGAGTCCTTCCAGATTTGAAAATTTTTCTAAGATAACGAGGCTTGCACTGATAAGGCCGGAATATCCATGCCCCGGATATTCAATAAACGGGAGCATTGGTAAGGATATAGAAGAGATTCTACAAGATGGAGGCGAAGTCAAAGTTGATATATACTCCAAATGGCACTACGGTCATGTAAAAAGTTATAATGTTATAGGTGAGCTGAAAGGAAGAGATCCGGGCAATGTTGTTGACATAGTCTGTGCCCATTATGACTGCTGGTGGAATCAAGGAGCGATAGATGAGGCAGCAGAAACTGCGCTCGTTCTTGGTATAGCAAAATACATGAAAGAACTCGAAGAAGAAAAGGGCATAAAACCAGAGCATACAGTCAAGTTCATAGCATTCGGTGGAGAGGAGATGGGTTTCAGAGGCTCTCTTGATTACATTAAGAAGTATGTTAAGAGCGGAAAAGAAAAGGTGAGATACGTTATAAATCCAGGTAATTTTGGTCACAACGACAGTAAAGATTTGCCAAAGGATGACCCTGAACGTGATTTTAATTTCTGTGTAAATAAAGATTGTGCATATCTGGGAGAGATTGCATCCAATATTGCTGAATCTCTGAACTACACCGGATGGATGAAACATCTATATGGAAACAATACATGGAGTACAAGGGTGAACTGGACAGTAGCAGGTGAAGACGCTCAGGCATTCAATGCCACCAGATATCGACTCGGTGCCATCCAGTTCAGTAGAGGACCGTTTAGAGGTTATCACAGAGATGGAAACGATCACCGAGAAGGTGATGTCATTAAATACAAACAACCATTCTGCGGACTTGTTAATGATACCTTCACGATAGAGAGCGATATAGTTCTTCTCACTACTCTCTACCTCTGCTATGAAGATGTTATAAAGGATAATCTCACCATATTGAATAGCAATCCTGTAACCTTTGACAGCGGAAATGATGGAAGACATGATTCCGTGAGAATTCATTTCAATATAAGCAGTGTGATACCAACGGGAGCAAACTTCACTGCTGAGCTCTTCAACGTAAATGGCCAGAATGACACTATCGACGACAACTATGTCGACAGCAACTACACCGGATACTTCCTGATAGGAGAAAATGGAACAGCACATGGAAGTGTAGTTCTGTCACCTCCATCAACAGGATCTCCTGGCAGATACAAGGCAAAATTGAAACTATACGATGTAAACGGTACACTTGTAGATGAAGATGAGACGGGAACTTTCTTATTGAACCTCCTTGATGTTCCGATAGCTGATTTCACATATTCACCAAGTAATCCAACGGATATAGATAATATAACATTCAATGCAGAGAATGATTCTTATCCATCTGCACCGGAGAATGGAAGTGGCGATGCAGATATAGTTAACTATACATGGAACTTTGGAGATGGAAGTTATGGATATGGTGGAATAGTAACCCATAGATATGCAGATGATGGATATTACAATGTTATCCTGACAATCATTGATTCAAACGGAAAGAATGCATCGATAACAAAGCAGATATATGTGAGGAATGTTCCTCCAGAGGTCAATTTCACAATAGAGCCTTCTCAGATTGTAACTGTTGGAGAAACCGTTTATTTCAACTCAACTATCTATGAGCCAGATGGATATATCGTGAATTACACGTGGGACTTTGGAGATGGAAGTCATGCCTATTCTCAGAATGCAACACATATCTATACAAAGAGCGGTATCTATACGGTCAAGCTCACGGTTAAAGATGATGATAACGCAACAGGTACAAAAGAAAAAACAATTTGGGTGTTCGATGGTTTTGTGGATGATGACTATCCAAAAGATGATCCAGCAAACAGGAGATGGAAGAGCATACAGAACGCTATAGATTATCTTGGTAACAATTCGATGATTTACGTTTACAATGGAACATACAATGAAAGCTTGGCAATCAACAAGACCATCAAACTGTATGGAGAGAATAACAGAGGAGTGATTATCAGCAATGATAATGTGGTTATAGATGTTCTCAGCAATGGTTCTATAGAAATTCACAACTTCACCATCAGAGATGGAACTACTGGAATAAGAGCTGTAAACGGGAGAGGAGGAAACATAATAGGAGAATGTGTATTCTATACTAAAGAAGGTATAGTTTTCCGGAACACTTCGTACAATATTGTGTCAAAGTGCGAATTATACAATGGAGATACGGGTATAAGGATCGAGGACTCACAGAACAATTTTGTAGAGGGATGTATTATAAACGGAATGGACAATGGAATATACATAGAAGATTCCTCTTGGAGCAACATATACAATTGTAGCCTGAAACATAATAGCAATTCTATCTATCTGTACAATTCTGACAATAACACAGTAGAGAGATGCCACATAGAGGTGAAGAATCAGTTCTCTATAATACTTCCACCATCAAATATGGGTATAAAGGTGGTTGAATCAAACAATAATCTGATAGCTTTGTGTAACATATCAAATGCAACTGCATACGGGATTTATCTGTCATCATCATCGAAAAACCAGATTGCCACATGTAACCTTTACAAGAACGGCTACGGTGTATATCTTGTGGCATCATCAGAAAATGAAATCTCTTCATGCAACTTTATAAACAACACCGGACCCGGTGTAACCATGGATTCCGCTTCGAGAAATAATACCGTGTACTACAACAACTTTATATTGAATGGCATCGGGAAAGAAGACATTGTCCAAGCATATGATGCTGGAACCGGAAACAGATGGTATCTGGGAACAGCAGAGACTCTTGTAACGAACTCGTCCTTTGGAGAGGGTAACTTCTGGATCGATTATACAGGAAATGATACCAACAATGATGGTGTAGGAGACACACCTTACAACATATTCGGTCCAGCCGGGAGTCAGGATCTCTACCCACTTGTAGAAGGGTGTAAGTGGGATGAATGGTTCGGAATAAAATGGGGGAGCAGAGATGATCCATGGGTAAAAGTGCCTACTCCGGAGTTTTATCTGGACTGATGGGAGCTCCCCCTCATTCTTTATTTTTTAGGAGGTATCAACAGGCGGTAAAGCAACATGCTAGAATCATCTCTTGCAAGAAAGTGTAAAAACCAGTCTGAAGTTCACAGAGGGAGGTAGCGACTTGTCAGAGAGTCTGGTGAGGTGAGAAAACCATTTTCTGTGTTATCGATAACGATCATGCTTGCAAATGATATTGGGGGGTAATCTTTGGTGGCTATCCCAAAAGAAAATTTTCACACATCTATCTTTAGAAAAAGGTTTTAAAAAACCTCTCGTTGGAGCATTGATACTGATGCTTTGCCTCAGTCCCTACTATCATAGGGAGTCCTCAATCTGAAAAGGAGGAGATGTGTATTTAGCCCTTCTGTCTCAAGATATCCTCAATATAATTTTATTTGGCATTGATATAAAATTGCGTAGTGATATTCTCTTTGGCAGATGAATAGAACAAAGCCTGGCCAAGCTGTATAGTGGTGCAAATAAGTGATTTTAACCACCCTGCTCAATCAAATCACCTCCCCCCTGCTTTTTTTAATTCACGTACAAACCAGTTTATGTTTCCTCTCGTGGCTAAGGCTTTCTCGCTGATAAGAGAGGTTAGGGTATCTACCACTACCTCTTTCATCATGAGCAACTCCTCAGGACTCTTATTGGGATTAACTATAACCTTAGCCAAATTCACTATCAGGAGTTCAATGCATTCGTGTATAAGGGTACGTTTGGCTTCCTCTTCATCTTCATCAAAGATAAAAATGGTTTTACCGTCTCTAGATACCATACCCCTGTACTTGCCCCCCTTACCGGGCAAGTACTTGAGTTGTGTGTCTTCGGGTAAGTACAGGGCATGCTTAAGATCCTCAAATAGCTCATAGATATTCATCTTGCCACCACTATTTTTGAGTTTACTACATGCTCTATCTCCCAACCATCCTCCAAGTAGCGGGGGAGTTCGTTTTCGGTTATTAACCTCCTCCTCTTCTTAGAGGTTTGACCCGTTATTTCTTGTTTGATGAGTCTGCCTATTATTTCCTCCTCATCTAGCTCAGGATGCACTTCAAGCATACGTGCTATCTTGATATCGATGTTTTCTATACCAAGACTTTTAGCGAAAGTCTTCAGCATCTCTATTTTATCAGCTAGTGGTCTCTCGAATATGGTCAACCTAGGGATAGCAATACTTCTATACTCCTCCCCGGCTTTCTCGATATCGGTACGCAAATAAGACTGGTCTAAGTAACCTGAGTGTCCCATCAGCGAATGAACCAAAGCATCATTTAACCCGCAATTTGAACGGAAGAATTTCCTCGTTGAGTGGATGTGTATCTTATATCTTCCCGTGTTTCGATCCTTTTCATCGAGCATACTTTTTCTGAGCGCTCTTATCAGTATCCCACGTGCTGTAGGAACTTTCATATCCCAAACTAACTCGGGATTGCAACTCCGAGCATCATTTAAAGTGTATCCGTCTTTTATTGGATTGTAAATCCTCTTAGGAATTCTCTTTCTTCGGGGAGAAACCGGGTTGTCTTTCTCTTTTAGCCACTCCTTTATCGCATCTCGGGCTTCGTAAGTCATAAAGACTACTCTACCACCATACATACCCTTGGTGTATTGAGGTTGTATGTACGCTCTCGGTGGGTCAGAGTCTAAATCTAAATCACTTTCCTTGAGCTGAAGGGCTTCGCCTATCCTACAGCCAGTACTTAGGAGAAATAGAAACAGGCTACGTCCTTCTATATCCATATGACTCAATATCCTTTTCCACTCATCATGAGAGCCTGCTTCATCAAAAGTGACGGGATGAGGAGGAGGTATCAAACGTCTTCTTAAATTTCTCCGCACAATTTCGTTGAGCCTTATCCCTATATCACTGTAGAAACTCATGACTGCACTGACGTAGGCGTTTACGGTTTTGGGTTTGTATTTTTGATTTAATTCTACCAGCCAACTTTTAAGAGACTTCTCTAGCTCCTCCGGGGTTCGAGGGTAACCTTGGGAACGGTGGAAACAAGAGATGGCACTTCTATAGAGTTTTCTGGTTTTCACGCTGGAGAAGTTTTCTTTAAGCCAGCTATCTAAATTTTTCATGCGTTTTTAAAAATACTTTTCACCCCATCAAATTAACGATGGGATATCTCAGGTTTAAAGTTTATTAATTTGTCTGCTTTGTGAAATAAATCGCATCTGTTCTGCTGTTCTGCGGTGATGGGACATCTCTGTGAAAAACAATACTTATATATGGTGTAACCGTTAATCCATGCATGCACA
>JAGGWT010000044.1 GCA_021163455.1 Thermoplasmata archaeon
GCCACTGATATTATTGACAAGATACCAGCGGTGCTGAAAAGGTTTTTATAAATCTATCCTTTAATCATCAGTGATGAGAGGTGGTCTGGTACCGCTGATAATCACTCTGCTTCTAATTTCCATAGCCATACCATCTTATGCACTGGCTCCTCTGTATGAGTTCAATTTCTCTACCGGAATAAAAACCAAATGCCTACTATTTGGAGAAATGGAGATGAAGGGACACTTATCTGGAAAGAATATTCCTCTCGATTTTGTCCCTATCAACCCTGCCTATTTCGTGAGTACTCCATATTCTGAACTTAACTCCATAATCGCATCCCTGGTCAATCGCAGCTACCTCTCTGCCATTCCCATGTATTCCAAGGGATTCGCCACATCCGCATGTGAAGATGTCTATGTGATAAATATATCTGATGGGAGTGTTCAGAATTTCAAGAATGTGGAGATTTATACAGATAGTATGCCTATTGCCATCATGAGTGGCAAGGTTGACCTTCGTTTCACCAAGAGTATATCCTATGGCATCCTCAGCTTTTTAACGATGCAGATGAATGGCGAAGATGTTGATGGGCTTCTTCTTCTCTCAGATGATAATCTTAATGTCGAGGTAAAAAATGGCTCATTCTATGCAATAGTTCCCCTTTCAACAACCTACGACACAGGAGAAGAGGGATATGCGTACATCGCGAACAAAAATGGCAACAAGGTGTGGGAGGGCGGCGCCGGCAACTGGGTTATTGTGGTAAACAAAAACACATTACCAGCTGAACTTCTGCCTTCTGCAAATATAATCGTCTTCGGTGGAACCGAAAAATTTAGCGTGAATGTGAAAAAGAGTAACAGAGAAGTGAACATAACATCTCTTTTTTTAGACGTTCCTGAGGAGTTTACGGGTAATGGAGGGCAGGGTATAGGGAGCCCCTTCAACTTTCCTGACAGATACGCTTTTCTTCTTGGAGATATTCTGAATGGTGCTGTTCTGCTGTTCAACTCCACAGATGAGCTTTCTGTAGGTTCGGAGAATTACAACTTCTCGGGATTTGGTTTGATAAGATTTGATAGTGCAGGATTCGATATAAAGAAGAGTTATGGATATATCTCGACAAAAGGAGAAGGTAAAGCATATCTTATATTCTCTGGTGATGAGATATACAGCGATGTGGAGCTTCTCCCAGTGAGAGGATTTTCTCTCCCTCTCCACCCTCTTGCTCTCTGGATTCTTGCGATCGCTTTCTTCCTGATGTTTTCTGTGATTCTGAAAAGGAAAGGAGAGAGAAAAATTGCCGGAAAGTTTCCACTTGATATAAGGGATGATTACAGAAAGTGGATAAAATACACATTCATCGGGATATATGCGGTTCTTTTCATAGCCACTTTCTTTGTATTCGATACCGCCTTCAATGAGATATTCGGCGTGAGTTTTGTTTCTTTCCTTTCCAGAGACCTACTGTTATCTGCTGTGGTTCTGCTATCTGAGATAGTGTTCATAGCAATAGCTTTTCTGATGTTTGGTTTCCCCATCAGGATAGTTGTTAACTCTTTCCTGGGTTTCCTGGGTTTTGGAAGAGAAAAGAGAGAGATAGGTAAAACCGTAGGCCTGTTATTCATGTGGTTCCTGTTCCCACCTTACATAACCTTCATATCCAACGCCTTTATTGGCATCATAAAGGATATACTGAGTGGAATGCTCCCATGAATCCGGTGGAAGGATATCCTGCACTTTATATCGAGAACGAAAAGATGCTCGTTATAGCAGACCTCCATATAGGGATAGAGTACGAGTTCTGGGAAAAGGGCATAAATATGGGAATGAAAACCGATAAAATCATAGAAGATGTCAAAAGGGTTATATCAAAGGTTGGCGCCAGAAAACTTCTTATCATAGGAGATCTCAAGCACTCCATACCATCTGCTCCCAGAACAGAGGTCAGGGAGGTTGAAAGATTTATCAGAGAGGTCTCGCAGGAAGTGGATATCATGCTCATACCAGGGAATCATGATGGAAACATTGAAAATGTCGTTTCTGGTAGCATAGAGATTCTGCCCTCACATGGTGTGGTTATAGATTCAACAGGGTTTGTACACGGCCACAGATGGCCACATGAAGATGTGATGCTCGCCGATACTCTTGTGGTTGCACATACTCATCCAACCTTTTCACTCAAAGATAGTTTCGGTTACAGATTTATAGAAAGGTGCTGGGTGATTGCAAAACCAAATCTCGAAGAGTTGGAGAGCAGATATAAAGATGTGAATATTCAGAAAATCATTGTTATTCCTGCTTTCAATCAACTCTGCGGAGGGGTTTGTGTGAACGAAGAAGGATTTATAGGCATCGTTGACAAAATTGTCAGCAAGAAGGATATCGAGATATTCCTGCTCGATGGCACATATCTCGGGATGCTGAACCGGTAAACGTTATATAGATTTTCCCCATATCGTGTTGAAGATGTCACAGGGAATGAAGGCAGTGATAAACCTGCTGATACTGCTGATACTGCCGGTGTTAACCCTGATCTGCGGCGCCGCCATTAAGATAGCTAATGTTTGGTTTTATGTGCTTTCAATAAGCTGGTTTGGTCTGGGACTCATAATATACGCATCTATTGAGGATGTATAGGAACGTGTTTGATTTACTGAGTACGAGGATACAGGAATATCTGAGAGCGACGGGAATCTATGAACCAACGCCTGTTCAGGAGAAAGCTATTCCAAAGATTCTGGAAGGTAAAAACGCTCTAATTATTGCTCCGACAGGTCTCGGGAAAACTGAATCTGCTCTTTTGCCCGTTTTTCACAGGTTTCTTGAAGTCAAACCCGAGAAAGGAATCTCTATACTTTACATAACTCCTCTCAGGGCACTCAACAGAGACATGCTCCGCAGGACCATTGATATGGGAAAATTTCTTGGCATAGATATATCTGTCCGTCATGGAGATACGCCCCAGCACGAGAGATACCGGCAATCGAAAAAAGCTCCTGATATGTTGATTACAACGCCTGAAACCTTTCAGATACTGTTTACAGGTAAAAAACTGAGGGAAGCTTTATCGAACGTCAGGTGGGTCATAATCGATGAGATTCATGAACTTGCAGATGAGGAGAGAGGTGCCCAGCTTTCAGTTGGTCTGGAGAGATTGGAAGAAATCAGCAAATTTGGTTTTCAGCGCATAGGTCTCTCAGCAACCATTGGTACTCCAGAAGAGGTGGCAAGATTCCTCGGTGGTCTGAAAGATGGAAACTTCAGGAAAGTGGAAATAATAGATGTTGATGTTGAAAAGATCATAGATATTGATGTTGAGCTTCTATCAAAATCCGAGGATGAACCTCTGCTGGATATGTCTGTAAAGAGGTGCAAGGAGCTGATTGAGCAACACAGAGCGACTCTCCTGTTTGTGAATACCAGAGATACCGCAGAGATACTCGGCTCGAGGTTTCACATCATCTACAGAGATTTTCCCATCGAAATCCATCATGGCTCTCTCTCCAAATTTTCCAGAATAGAGGCGGAGGAGAAATTTAAATCAGGTTCTCTCAGAGCCCTGATATGTACATCCTCTCTAGAACTGGGGATAGATGTTGGGCATGCTGATTTTGTGATACAGTTTTCTTCCCCCAGGCAGGTTTGCAGGCTGGTTCAGAGAGTGGGAAGAAGCGGTCACAGAATGGGGGAGAAATCCAGAGGGAAAATCATATCCCTTAACGTTGACGATTTTGCAGAGAGTATCGTGATAGCAAAAAGGGCTATGAGAAGAGAGCTGGAGGAAACAGAGATAAGAATGAATCCTCTGACGGTGCTGGCGAATCAGATTGTTTCAATCGCTCTGGAATACAGGAAGATACCCCTTGATGATGTGTACCGCATTGTGAAGAGAGCATATCCTTTTCACAAACTCTCATTTGACAATTTTATGGAAGTTGTTAACCAGCTTCTCGCAGAGAGAAAAATCTCGCTCGAGGAAGGAATTTTGAAATCCAGAAAAAAGTCCAGATTGTACTTTATAGACAACATCTCTATGATTCCCGATGAAAGGAGTTATTCCGTTATCGATATCGCAAGCAGAAAGAGAATCGGGAAACTCGATGAGAGTTTTGTTGTTGGCAATCTGTTCGAGGGGGAGAGTTTTATCCTCAGAGGAAGACCGTGGAAGGTGGTGAGTATAGATGATGAAACTGTCACCGTTACCCCAATAAAAGATATAGGAAAGGTTCCCTCATGGGTTGGTGAAGATATACCTGTACCTTTCGATGTTGCCCAGGATGTTGGAAGATTGAGGAAAAAATTGAGGGAGAACAAGATCAAAGAGCTTCCATGTAAGGAGGAGGACCTCAGAAAGCTGAAGGAGTTCATCGATGAATGCGAATCTTTTGTCATACCAGATGATAAAACGGTAACTATTGAGTCGAACGATAAGATAGTGGTCATAAATGCCTGCTTCGGTAGCAAGGTCAATGAGTGTTTGGGTAAACTCATCTCTTCTCTTCTTGCGCAGAAACTGGGGGAGAGTGTGAAAGCGGGTAGCGATCCATACCGTATAATTCTCGAATTTGCCAGAAAGGCGGATGTGAACAGTGTCGTAGATATTATCAGAAATATTGACCCCGAATCCATAGATGTTTTGCTGAGAATAGTCGTTAAGAACACAACCACGATGAGATGGTATCTCCTTCACACAGCGAGAAAATTCGGCGCAATCTCCAGTGATGCAAGAGATATTGGTTTGAAGAAACTCTTCGAGCTATTCGAAGGAACGCCCATCATGAAGGATGCTATTGATAGAATACTGTGGGAAAGAATGGATATAAAGCGAACCAAGCTGGTGCTTGATAAAATAAGGAAAGGTGAAATAAAACTGGTTGTACAGCGGTTTTCACCGTTTTCAGAGGTTTCAAGGGAGGTTTCACGGAGCCTTTCTCTTCCCAGATATCCTGAAGGTGCGATAATCTCGATGCTCGAAAGAAGGTTGGAGGAGAAAGAGGTTGAACTAATCTGTCTGAATTGTTTCAACAGATGGAAGACAAGGGTGGGTAGACTCGATGACAGACCGAGATGCAGAAGGTGCAAAGCGATAAGGATAGGTGTTGTAACTGAAGGTTTTCCCAATCTGAAAAAAAGATTGAAAGACGAAGAGAAAAAGATAGTTTCCAGGGTATCTGCATCAGCCAGCCTTGTGGTGAGCCATGGAAAGTTTGCAATTCTGACTCTTGCCGGCAGAGGGATAGGCGTAACGACGGCGGCGCGGATACTCAGGAATTTCAGGTTCATAGAGCTGCTAAGATCTGAAGAGGAGAGGAAGAGGTTGCTAAAGGAGATATGGAGAGCCGAGATACAGTATGCAAGAACCAGGGGATTCTGGGATTGATATTTTCCGATGCATCCCGTCCCGAGAAAAGATTTTAATACACTTCTCTCGTTTCTCTTTCCCGATTGATATGAGCGAGGTGAGAGATAATTTAAGATACACAAAGACGCATGAGTGGGTTGAGATAAAAGAAAAAACGGCAAGAGTTGGCATTACAGATCATGCACAGCAGGAACTGACAGATATAGTTTTTGTTGAGTTACCCGAGATAGGCAAGGAGGTCAAGAAAGGAGAAGAGGTCTGCACCATAGAATCTGTGAAATCCGTCTCCGAGATATACGCTCCTCTCTCAGGGAAAATAACTAACATCAACAAGGAACTGGAGGATTCTCCCGAGAAGGTAAACAAGAGCCCTTATGATGAGGGCTGGTTATTTGAAATGGAAATCAGCAATGAGAAGGAAATCGAGGAGCTCCTTTCTCCCGAGGATTACAGGAAGCTGATATCCTAACCTTCCTTTGATTTCAAATAAGGGATGAGTCCTCCTGCCTTCATTATCTCGAATTCCAAACTGGTTACTGGAGAACCTTTCAGTATCAAATCCTTGCTCACAACCTTTATCTCTCCGCTTTCCAGGTCCACCTCCAGTACATCCCCGTCCTCTATCTTATCAACATCAGCACATTCCATTATGGGGAGACCTATATTGACAGCATTCCTGTAGAATATCCTAGCAAAGCTTTTCGCTATGACCATAGAAACTCCGCAACCCTTTATAGCTATCGGCGCCTGCTCTCTGGATGAGCCGCATCCAAAGTTTTTTCCTGCAACGATAATATCACCTTTATTCACCTTCTTTGCAAAATCCTCCCTGCCAGGGACGCCTTCCATCGCGTGTTTACCCATCTCCTCGACGTCTGTGAGAGTAAGATAGGCGCCCGGGAAAATCTGGTCCGTATCTATGTTGTCTCCAAATTTCCACGCTCTTCCTTTCAGTTTCATGGTATACGCAGAAAGAGTATCATCTTTAAAAGATTACTGGCTCGAGCTGTGCATCAGGAACATTTATATCGATTCAAAATCAATATTTGTTCTGTGAATGTAAATAGAGTTAGAGCGGTTTCATTCCTTCTGGTTATCACTCTGCTCTCTCTCCTTGTACAGAGTGCAAACGTCGTGGGTTGTAAGGATGTGATTGTCGCTGGAGATGCTACATCAGGAGATTTTAATCTGCTCATGAAAGTCAGAGACCCCAGCAGGCCCGGTCCTCAGGTTCTGTGCATAATCAACAGAGGATACACCTACAAATACCACCTCCCGGGCATCATTCCCCGAGAAAAGGAATTTGTGGTGAGCAGAAAGTTCATCGGTGTTGTAACAAAAGGAGACACTCCTCCAAACATTGTCAAACCCGGTATAGCGCTGAGTGATGCCGGCATAGCCTATGGAGATGCCGATTCTCCTTCAATCTGGAGGAATCCGTTGAAAAGTTCCTGGGATGATTTTGACTGGATAAGATATGCCTGCCAGTCAGCAGGAAATGAAGAAGAGGCAGTAGAATTGCTCAAGGAAGTGGTAGAGATGCATGCTCCGGGAATACCGGAAAACATGTTTGTTGTTGGTCCGAGAAAAGCTTACGTTATGGAAGGGGATGCTCTGCGTTACAGTGTAAAAGAGGTCAAGAATTTGTGCGTGATGTCCAATTATCCAAAAAGTTTGTGGAAGTACAATATCATGAAGAGATTTCTTATCGCGAGGTCTTTTGGATCCGAAAAGGAGAAGATTGTTAGAAAGGGTTCGATAATCAGATTAGGAAGCATGCTGGGTGTCAGAATTAACAGCATAGATGCCGATAGCATCTCTGTTATGATATGGCCATCAGGAGAAACCGCGAATATTAAGGTGGGCAAAGGTAAACCTGTTGGCCCTTTCTGGGTCGAGTTGATAGATATCTCAGGGAAAAAAGCAAAGGTAAAGGTCTGCTACAAATACAAAGAGTGGGAAAATCTATTACTTGAAAGGTTGAAAGAGGGGTACGGAAAAATAGATGTTCTCTATCTCATGAACATATCGAGGCTGGATATCTATGAGCTGGGCGGAATAAGAGGAATGACTGAGGGTTATGATGAGGGTACAGCAATCTGCAAGATACCCTACACTCATTACGACTTTCTCAGTTGCATGTGGTTCGCTCCCAATCAGTGTTCTTCCATTTACATACCTGTGCACATATGCTGCGAAGGTATTTATGAACCCTATACGAACGGCGACGCCGCCGAGCTCTCTGTAAAGCTCCTCAAACTATTGGGACGACATGGTTTTTCTGATTATGCGGAGCGGGTTGAGAAGATCTTTGTTCAGGAGGTGGAAGAAGCCGAGAATATTGCAAAGGACATGATAGAGAAAGGTCTGGACCCATCGAGTTTTCTCACAGAGTTTGACATGGAACTGCAGAGACAGGCGTATATGACAGAATTGTTCGTTGTTTTGCTGAAGGGGAAGGGAAAGGATGTTCCGGTGATATGGGGAAATAACTACTCAAGCACCCTGCTGAAATTTTTCTCGCTCTCGGATGTTCTTGACAGAGAGTGTCTGGAGATTCTCGGTGATATAGCAAAGAGCATCGCGAGATTGAAACTTCTGGAACTCAATGTAACCGGCAATCGCCATGCAGCAAAGATGGAGTTGTTTCACGAAGGAATTAAAAGAATAAATGAAGGAGATTTCGGAGAAGGTTTTATGGCCATATATCATTTTATAGATATGAAAGGTATTGACTGTCTTCACGAAGATTCCTCCAGCAGTAATGATTTTATGGTGTATGTGTATATCACCCTAGTAATTCTCGTCCTTCTCGGTGCAGTTTTTATATGGAAAGAATAAGCTCCTGTCTTTTCCAGATAAATCAGAAATCTTTATAAGTTTCTTTTGTATGCCGATTCTGATGGCTTTCGAAATAAGGATAGTAAGCAACACACCTCTTACTGAAGATAAGGATCTCGAAAAAGTGACAAAAACCTTCCTGTACCAGATAGGCTATCTGACAAAGGGTGCAGATCCCACGATTGCCTTCAAGATATTCTTTGACTTCTTTCTGAAGCATCCAACGAAGGCATGGATGGTCGAGGAGATAGCAAACGAGTTGAAGGTTTCAAAGCCCACGATATACAGACATCTCAACAAACTGAAGGGTCTGGATATTATCGAGGATGTTCACACCAACAACGATGCAGGACAGAGCAAAAAGGCTTACAGATTGAGATACGGCAACTTTGCCAAGGCATGGAACTTCGTTGAGGCGCATGTTAAGGTGGCTCTGGAGAACTACAGTAAAACCGTGGAGCACATTCAGAGGTTGCTGGAAGAGAGGTGATCTCTTAGTGGCAAAGAAGAAGGGTTGGAAATTAACAGAAGGTTCAAAGTACAGGATAATATCGATAGGCGCAAAGGATTCTGTTATAGAGACCGAGGGAATATTCAGAGGATTTGCCACCTTAGGGATGGATGAAGTAGGTCTCTGTATAGAACGGAATAAAGGGAAAAAGAAGATGATAAGAATCATTCCTCTTCAGGTGATACTGGCAATAGATGTATTATCTGAAAAGGAAGAAAAGCAGAAGGAAACGGAGGAGGAATCACCACCAGGATTTTATACATGAGTTTTTAAATTTATATAGATGTTAATATCTAAATGTTTTTAGATGAAGAATTGCCTGATAGAATTACAGCACGTCACAAAGAGATACAAAGGTTATGAATCAGAAGTTGTGGCTCTCGATGATATCTCCCTCAGGATATTTGCCGGAGAGTTCGTGGCGATAACCGGCCCCTCTGGTTCAGGTAAATCAACGCTTCTTCACTGCATGGGTCTCCTCGACAGACCAACAGAGGGAAAAATAATTATAGAGGGAAAAGACACCTCAAAGATAACCGGCAAAGATATCGCTCTGCTCAGAGGGAAAAAGATAGGATTTGTCTTTCAGAGTTACAACCTCATACCAAGACTCACTGTAATGGAGAACGTTATCCTTCCTGGTCTAATAATCGGAAAAAGGAGAGAATACCTTGAAAAGAGGGCAAGAAAACTGTTGAAGGAAGTCGGTATACTTCACAGAATAAATCACAGAGGAGCGCACCTGTCTGGAGGAGAGCAGCAGAGGGTTGCAATTGCGAGGGCTCTGATAAACGAGCCTATTATAATTCTCGCGGATGAGCCGACCGGCGCGCTGGATTCGGAGAGCAGCAGAGAGATAATGGATCTTCTGCTGGAAATGAATCGGAATAAGGGGGTGACTGTTGTTTTTGTATCCCACGATCCTGTGGTAGCGAGATATGGAAGGAGAAGACTGGAGATGAAGGATGGTGCTATCGTGGAGGATAGGAAGATAAAATGAGCGTAAGCAGGATGCTTGCCTGGAATGAAATAAAGGAACACAAAATCGTCTACGGTGCGATAATCATCGTTATAGCTCTAACAATGGCATCATTTCTTCTTGAAAATGCGTACATCAATTACATGATGCAGGTGGTTAATGATACGGTGAAAAACATCACAGCCGATGCAGTTGTAACCAATACAGATTGTAATGTGAGAGACCTTTACGGTACAGAGACAACCATCCATGATGCAGGAAAAATAGCACAACTGATAGAGGAAAAATTACCGGGCTATAAAACGTCTATCAGAGTAACCGCCCAGGCAACCTATGGAGTAGGAATAAAAGATGTAGCTGCGGATGCATGCACGCTCCAAGGAATAGATATCCATAATGATATTTGTGTTGAAAAGATTAAAAAGAGTCTTGTAGCAGGCAGATTTTTCAGTGATGAAGACCCCATACTCAGGGGACATACTCCCCTCTACATAAGGATAGAGGGACCAGGATATCTGCCTGATATAGTATATGGTTCTGGACAGAGATTGCTCCATAAAGACCCTCCGTATCCTGTTATTGTGGGCGCCGCCGCCGCGAAGATTCACCCCTCGATAATAAGCGTCGGCAAAGAGCTTGACCTCTATGTAAGTGCATCAGCCAGAGGAACGAACTACGCATGTGTGAGGGTAAAGATTATAGGTCTGTATGAAAGCGGTACACCGACTGTTGATGCGATGATATGGTTTATTCCCGATGACTCGCTGAGGGAGATAAAGTGTTATGGAGATGTTGAGGGAAGAAGCTGGATTATTCCAGGTATCGGGGGTTTTCAGGGATTTAATCCGATAAAGGTGAATAAAAGCATAGGGGATGTCGTTCTTGTAAAAGCACCTCCTCCCCCGATATCACTGAATCCTGTGGGGCATTCTGAGAGCGTCAGAGAAAAGATAGAAAAAATCGTACCTGACTACAGGGTTTTCACCTGGCATGACCTTCTTGTCTATGGAACTGGCTCTATGCAGGATGTGGTAACATATTTACTGTGGGGTAGCATGGGTGTAACCCTCGTGCTCTGTGGCTTTGCGATAAAATATGTCATGGATTCCATCATCATAAGGAAAATGAGGGAGATAGGCTCATTGAAAGCATTTGGAGCAAGGGACAGGATGATATTTGAAATCTTCATGTATCAGGGTATCTTTATAGGTCTTGTATCAGGATTTGCTGGAATATTTCTTGCAATCCTTGTTATGGAGGTGGTCAACTGGCTTGGTATAAGGATGAATTTCATAGCCGGGACACAACTTAAGATTGGGTTTGTTGTGAACTGGTTTACCGTGGTGATCACCCTGGTTCTTCCTGTTGTGCTTTCCCTGATCTCCGCTTCAATACCAGCAAAGAGGGCAGCCATGCTACCTCCAGTGGAGGCTCTGCGAAAGGGAGAAATCAATCTCTAAATCAATCTTGTCTGCCCTTTTCCTCCATAGAAAATCAGGGGATTAACCGTATCATCTTCCTGAAGTATTTTGATGATTTCGTTTGCAGGTGTTGAGAGTCTTATCTCCCTAGTTCTGCCGTATCTACCCTTGGATATTACCCTTGCTGTTATTATGCCAAGCATATCAAGCTCAGATATGAGGTCCGCAACTCTACGCTGGGTGAGACTTTCGACCCTCAGTTTTCTGCAGAAATTCCTGTATCTCTCATAGAGTTCTCCTGTTGTGATGCTCTCTCTGGTGTCCATGGCCTTTTTCTCTCTTTCCTCCCTTATTATCGCGAGTAGAAGAATCTTTGATTGGAGTGGCAGTGTTCTTATGACCTCAGCTATATGGTCTATCTCTATCTTGTAAAGGGCTTTCCTCACATGCCTCTCTGTTACTTTGGGAGATTTTTCTCTTTCAGCAAGCTCAGCGGATATTCTGAGTAAATCGAGAGCTCGCCTAGCGTCGCCATGCTCCTGTGCAGCGAGGGCAGCACATAAGGGGATAACAGAAGGTGTCAGAACGCCTGGCTTGAACGCCTTTTTTGCTCTGTGTTCGAGGATATCCTGAAGCTGTTTGGCATCATATGGATAAAATACCATACTCTCTTCTCCAAGTGAAGATTTTACTCTAGGGTCCAGAAATTCCGTGAACTTGAGGTCGTTCGATATTCCCACCAGAGATACCTTTGCATTCGACAGATCAGAATTTATTCTTGTGAGTGTGTAAAGTGCTTCATCGCCTTTCAGTTTGTCTATCTCATCCAGAACCACTATGATTACTCTGCTCTCTCTGTCAATGGTTTTTGTGAGTCTCGTGTAAACCTCATCTGTTGGTAACCCTGTGAAAGGTATTCTTTCTTCCCATCTCTCTATGAAATGATTGGCTATATTCTGAAGAAGTCTGTAGTGTGTATCCACTACCTCGCAGTTTATGTATATGAAATTAACCTTTACGTTCTGTTCCTTCCCCTTTTTAACAAGTTGATTGCCAACATATTTGGTAACCGCTGTTTTTCCGGTGCCTGTTTTTCCATAGATAAAAACATTGGATGGTGCCTCTCCTTTAAGTGCAGGTACAAATATCTGGGCAAGATTTTCTATCTCTTTCTCTCTGTGAGGAAGAACATCGGGCATGTATGTGGGTCTCAACACCTCTCTGTTGAGAAAGAGTGAACCCTTTTCCAAGAGAGAGTCAAATATATCGGCCATAGTTAAACCTCCCCGCTGAGGCTTGTTGTTATGCGTTTTTGATTTTTTAATTTTGTTGATGGTGTATTTCGAAGCTATTTGTGTACGATATTGGTCTTCTTTGGGTGAGCTCC
>JAGGWT010000125.1 GCA_021163455.1 Thermoplasmata archaeon
GTAAAGAACATCCAGCAATCGTTAAATCAGTACCCAGTGAGTTGAAATCAGACTAAGGTAGGATTGAAAGATCTATAACTTCATCTTCGGTGATGTTATTCCATTCGAGTTGAAATCAGAATAAGGTAGGATTGAAATTCGTATCTAACGATCCCTGCCTTGCTGATCGGGATCCCGGTTGAAATCAGACTAAGGTAGGATTGAAATATAGTTGCGTTTTATGATGGAATGAGAGAACCAGATGAGTTGAAATCAGACTAAGGTAGGATTGAAATTGAATACTGCTTACAGGTTTGCCTAAACTTTCAAGTGAGTTGAAATCAGACTAAGGTAGGATTGAAATCTATGTATTTGCAGATTTTCTCAATCAGTTCATCTGTGGTTGAAATCAGACTAAGGTAGGATTGAAATATGATAAACACGATTATTCCAGCAATTGGTGACAAAGTTGAAATCAGACTAAGGTAGGATTGAAATTTGCACTTGCATTCTCAAAGATATATCACTATGCGGGTTGAAATCAGACTAAGGTAGGATTGAAATATGGTGTCGCCCACTTCTGAGTCATCTACATCATCCTGTTGAAATCAGACTAAGGTAGGATTGAAATGTAGGTCAGACGCTAACTGTCGGATTTGTGAGCGGTTCGTTGAAATCAGACTAAGGTAGGATTGAAATCTGTTTCGGGCATGGGTCTGCCATGAATATCATAAGTGTTGAAATCAGACTAAGGTAGGATCATCGAAGTCTCTAAAATATTTAAAATCGAATCTGTCTGGAAACAGATTAACGAAAGTTTGAAATTTCACGTCCATCTTCTCTGCAACATGCATGAGGCAGACAAACTCCATCACATCTGCAAGTTTATCTGCGAACTCGGTCATCTCAAGAGAATAAAACACGAGGGATGGCGCCTATGTGGCGTCGCAAATCCTGAAAGTGTAGCCGAACATTCCCTGAGGGCTGCCCAAATAGGATACATACTCGCCAAACTCGAGGGCTATGAGAAGCCGGAGGAGGTGTGCTCCATTCTTGTTTTTCATGACATAGGCGAGTGCAGAATAGGAGATATCCACAAGGTTGCAAGAAGATATATCGAAGCAGATGAAGAGAGAGCAGTGGGAGAGCAAACCAGAAACCTCGATGACATTGGAAAGGAAATCCTTGAAAAATGGAAAAGAATAGAAGAGCAAAAAGACAGAGCAGGTATAATAGCCAAAGATGCAGACCTCCTTGAGATGGCTTTCACCGCAAAAGAATACATGCAAACCGGTTTCCAGGCGGCTGGCGACTGGATAGAAAAGATTTCCGCAAAACTTCAGACAGATTCAGCAAAGAAACTGATAGAAACCCTGAAAGAACTCAACTGCATTGAATGGTGGCAGGGTCTGAAGAAGCTATGAGCCCCAGGTATAGGTATCCAGAAGTTCTCCTTCTGCATCCCTGAGATAAGCGGTATCGTGGTCATTATTCCATACAGGATACTTACTTCCCCAGTACAACTCATCATCGGTATTGTTTCCTGAACCCGTGTGAATTGTTACCAGTCCTCTGCTTTCCAGAACGAAATCAGGGAATACAAAGGTATGATTTGCCTCATCACTCAGAGTATAACCTGTGAGATTGACGCTGGTATTTCCATTGTTGCTTATGATGACGTACTCATCGTTCAGGTTGTATCTATCGTCACCATATGCGTTGTAATGAACATATGCGATAATAACTCCTGTTTCAAGCATGCATGACCAGAGTCCTGTTTTGTTCTCCATCGCCATCTTCTCTATCTCCAGATACTCTTCCTTCTTTGAGAAATTCCCCTCCACGTAAACCCTAGCATATCCTCTTCTCAGAAGCTCTGCGTTAAAATCTGTTCCGTTAAGCATGTAAACGTATGCCAGCAATCTTCCATAATATCCATAAAGTCCGGCTTCCTTATCAAACTGGATGTAGATGGTCTGATTTTCCAGCCACGATTTTGCGAATTCCTCTGCCTTTTCGCCCCACACGGTGAGAGCTTCTGTATCCGTTATATTGTCGTACTCATTGATTCTGTTCATATCAGGTCTGGTCTCAGGAGTATCCACACCAAGCAATCTTATTCTGCCCGTACTTCCGTTGGGCAGGAGAACATCGATGGTATCCCCATCTATGACATCAACGACTTTCACCTTGTATTTTATGCCATAAAAAGGAAATATTTTTTCCTGTATGCATCCACCCAGAAGGAACAGAATGATAACCGCGGCGACCATCAGTTTCCTGTTCATGCTTCTATACTCTCGCGCCGCCGGGCGCAAACTCACTCTATTCTAACGCGGTGCACACCCTCTCTTGTCCCTTCCTTTCTCCTGATGACAATATCCAGTATACCATTCCTGTATGTTGCCCTGGCGGTATCCGGGTCTACCCTGGAGGGTAGTTTCACGGTTTTGTAAAATCCTTCTGCAGGATCTTTTACCTTTATCTCAAGTTTATCTTCCGTGATTCGAAGGTCAATGTCCTCCTTTCTGACATTTGGAACCTCAACAGTAACAGCTATCTCCTCGTCTCCTTCTATCATGTCGATATGGGGTTCTCTCTCATCAGGATGTATGGGGATGGAGCTCTCAATGATTCTGTTACTATCCATTCTCTCAAATTTCGGTTTTCCATTTTCATCCACGGTTAACCTGAATCCTCCGGTAAAGGGTCTGTGGTGAGTATCTCCCTCCACCAGCATGCGGAAAATCTCTTCAGCCATCCTTTCCAGTTCTTTGAAGAAGTCTTCACCAAAAAAGTTCTTGAAAAATTCCTCGTCATCATCACGATTCGATGGTTTTCTCTTTTTCCTGCCTTTCTTCGGAGAAGTCATGATATATATCTAATGGTAGAGGTTGGATTTAAATTATTCGGTTCAATATGGAAAAAACAATATCTCCATAGGTGAATGATATTATCAGACCAGCAAGCAATGGAACCATGAAAGGTACTTTTGGAGTTACCCATATCCTCTTGAAGCCGAGTTTTTCCAGTTCTTCTATATGTTCTGTACAGTCAAAATCCTCCGGAACCAGTACCAATCTTTTCTTTCCACCATCTACTTTCTCAAGAGGCCATACAAATTTCTTCTTCGCCGTCTCTGTATCCATCCTGTATCCGAAAAGAGCGAAAGGCAGCTCAACCTCTCCTTTCAAAGCATTGTAAATCAGAAAAGCTGGAGGAAACAGTATGAAAACGATTATCGAGTTTGAGAAGACAGCCCAAACAAAAGGCATTATAGAAGGATACACCGGTAAGCCGTAAATATCCGGCCAGAATGGAATCAACACAGAGAGGGACATTATAGCCTTCGCGTCGGCGCCGCCGAAGAGAAGACCGATGTAATATAAAGCATAGACAATGACCACAATAACGGGAATAAACAAAAGCTGATACCAGTTGTGCAGCTCTCCAACCATGTACTGTATGATCAGCAATACCACGCCTATGAAGATGGTTATTATCCACAGAGTGTTTTTGACCATTCTTGTCTTTATGTCTGTGTAACATGCATATCCAAGTATAACACATCCGGCTATGAGTCTGATCAAATCCAACTGGAGCATTTGAAAGAAAATGCAAGAAGAGCATAATTAATCTTTTTGTTGAATCTGATGGTTATGCCAAAGCGTGAAATTGTAACCCAAAACAAAAAATAAGAAAGAAGAGAAAATTATTGTTAAGAGATGTTCAGAGTTCTTATACCTGTACTGTCCAGGAACCTATCAGCGTGTTTGTTGGCTTGTATACGAGTTTGACTTCCACGTTGAGAGTACCACCTGTTCCAACGATCTGTATGTAATCTCCCGCTTTGACATCACAACCAGTTGCATTTACTGGGTCAAGGGTTATCTGGTTGTTAGTGACAGTCTCATGACCCTTGTTGAGAGGATCGGTGCTACCAGTGCTGTTAACATAAATCTTTGAGAATGTTCCACTACCACTTGTTCTGGTTGCTATCAACTCTATATCCTTCCAGTCAGTACCAGCTTCTGCACTGGTAATAGTTATGGTATCTGCTGAGTGGTCAACGATCGCAGAGATTGTTGGCGTGTGTTTCGTGGTTCCAGAAATCATACCGCTCACGTAGACATAGACTGCTGCCGCGATTGCTACCGTTATTGCAACCATCAATATTACACCGATTACTGCTGATACAGCCTCTTCTCTCTCTACAAATTTTCTATTTGCTTTCATCTCTCATCCCATCCTCCTAGCGTGAGCTCCAGCGGTTGTATATATTTCGCTGTATTTATACGTTTTGTTTAATCATCGCGTATTTCTAAAAAATGATAAAAAGGGCGATATCTCTATGGGGTGACCGCTCAGCTCTTGCTCGGAGGATTTTAACGACGGCTTTCTCATCGACGTAGGTGTCCAAACCAATCATAGCCAACAACCTTTATGTGATGCAACTCTGGAATAACTTTCACATCCCACTTCCACGAGAATGGTAGAAAGGAATCGGTATACTTCAAGTTTCCATCTACGTAGAAATCTACTTTTTGATCCTATCTGATGAAATGACCTTTACAGTTATATCGCCTATTACTATGGGATGGAAAAACTACATTTTTCCCCAGATGCAGATTGTGGTGGAGCATAGACACCTGGGATGATCAGCAGAGCTATCAACATTGCTATCTTTATCTCAGCCATTTTCATTCTCTCACCCCATTATCACAAACACATCCACATCATCTTCATAGAGAGGAACATCCTCTGTATATGCAATCGCTTTCAGGTTATGGATTCCTATCATCTTCTCCTCCCACATCCACCGGTATGGTGGATTTTCGTCTGTATACCTAACTTGACCATCTACCAGGAAATCCACTTTGCTGACAGATAGACCTTCCACATCAACGCTTACTGTTATTCCACCGATAACAACAGTGAACGGAAAAGGTGATATGAGCCTATCACAGATGTACAGGTGTTTTTTCTGTGGCTTCACGATACTCATGCCCTTCTCTTCCATCTTGAGCACGGCTACTCCACCCAGTGTGCCTGCAAACAGTTTTCTACCATCATTTGAAAATTTGAGCTCAAATATGTTTATGGAACTCGAAATAAGACCCTCACTGATGTTTTCCCACGTTTTTCCGGCATCCCTGCTCCTGTAGACTCCTCCACCGTAAAGTCCAACATACACCTCTTCTGGATGCAGAGGGTGAATTTCGACAACGACGCTCCTCCCATGATCAAAGGTGTATATGTTCTCAACACCCTCCGGAGAGAGCTCCCTGAGAGCATCCAGAGAGATGCTGATCACTTTTCCATTTTCTGTTCCTATGAAGGCAAGAGTCTCTTCATAACTCGTCCCTCTCTGAACATCTATACTGTAGAAATAATCATCCAGAAGAAATTGTCTGGATTCCTCGATACGAACATTTTCTCCGTCGATTTCTATTTTCAATACTATGCCGCCCTGCGATGCTGCGCCGACTGCATAGTAGAGATGACTGTCAAATGGATCCGAAGCTATTGCATATAAATCACTTTTGTTGTATACCCATTTCCACGTTGCACCGTGATCAAAGCTAACATACAGTCCATGCTCTTCATCTGAAAGGACCCCGCTTGATATGGCAGCCACAAGGACGAGTCCAGGTACACTCTCGGAGAAATATATGTCCATTATCTGCGGGCTGGACTTGCCATCGTGTGGGTCGCTATCGTAGAGGATCCTCTCCCAGTCAAGGGGAGATGAACTGTAACCACCGTTGATGTTCCTGTAAATCCCACCGTTGTGAGATAGCAGAGGATATCTATGACCTGCACCCGCAAGTACAATACTGGTGTTGAAGGGATCCACCTCAATGCCGCCGTAGAGGTTTGCAGTCACCTTACCATATGGATCTGTTATCTGCCTGTATGTCCATTCGCCTGTCTCCAGCACGTCTTCGTTGATTGCTATTGCTGATTGGACGGCGGCGTATACCTTTTTCCCACATATGGAGATACCAAACACATTTATCCCGGTAAGACCCTCGGTTACAGGATACCAGGTCTCACCGTAGTCAGTGCTTTTTCTGATACAGTCAAAGTTTGTCATACCGGCATACATTATCCTCGGATCCGACGGGTCAAAGAAAATCGAATTCCCTTTCAAATAGCACATGTACCTGCTATCTGGTTTAGCAACCCTTCTCCACGTGGACCCACCATCTGTACTTTTGTAGATACCTCTTATACCATAATCTGAGACATTTGTATCGAGACAACCGGTTATTCCAACAAATATAGTGTTAGAATCATAAGGAGCAACGATTAATCCCCTCGCATTACAAGATGCCGGAAGAACTGTTCCATTAGTTAATATCATTTCCTTGTCCACCCACATGTATCCATCATCTGTTTTCTCTCCTATCATAAGAAGATGATTCCACGAATGAGATACTGTCATGTACGCCTTATCAGATAATATAACAAAGGATGTCATCAGCCCATCAATCTCCTCTGAGAGTTCTTTCCATCCCTTTTCCCCATCATATGAGAGAAGGATACTTTTGAGTTTGTTTGTTTTATCGATGTA
>JAGGWT010000008.1 GCA_021163455.1 Thermoplasmata archaeon
TACCTATCCATCTGTCTATATCCGCCTTATCCAGTTCTGCAACCCTTTTCAGTATCTCTGGAGCAGCGAGTGCACCTGCAACAGTACCGTGAGTTGGGTTTGCAAAGCTGACCTTGCTGAGAACACCCTCAAACAGACCTATGACAGCGTCTTCATTTGGATGAAAGTTTCTTCTATCTTCAACCATATAGTTGAAAATATCCTCACTGTGCAGCCACGCGCTATTTTGACCTGCTTTCAGATTAATCGATACCTCCTCCATTATCTTTTCCATGGGATAGAACCTTGCTTTCCTCAGATTAGGTGAGCAGAATCTGCAACCTCTACCGCAACCTCTCATCACCTCTACCATTCCCTTGTATGTTGGACCGATTATGGTGGGTATTTCATCCATGCCGGGAAAATCCTTTATTTTTATGAGCTTGTCCGCGCTACCACCCTCTATATCTCTGAAAATATCTGCTATGACATGCTCGCATTCTCCCCACACAACGTGGTCTATTTCCAGCTCATCGGTCAGTTCCTGCTTTATTTCAAACTGCCATCCAGCTTGACTCCCAATAACTATTTTGAATTTGTATCCCTTCTTTTTTCTGAAATCCCTGAGTCTTTTCACCAGGGATGTGAACATGTATTCAGAATATGACGTGTACTTCCCTCCCTCGGTGAACATCAGTGTTACCGGACCGAGACCGTAAGGATCCATCGTGTTGATACCAACGATAGTTGTTTTTTCGTCAATAAATTGTTCGACTTTTTTCGGGTGTGCAACCACGATTTCCTCTCTTTTGAATCCACTATACACCAGTGCAGCTTCAACCTTTCTTATAGCATATGGGGCAAATAGTAATCTTCCATTTTTATCCGGAAGCTGAGTATCCAGTAGTTTGTACAGTGATTTGGGCAGTTTCTCAACCGGGGCACATGGTAAAAAATCAAGCAAAGGTATATTTCTGAAAGTGGATGTCAAACTCTGGTCGGATGTTAATATAATTCTCATACTCCTGTTTCCTCCCATATATCTGGATTTGAAACTGACATCTTCAGATGCTTTTCCACCTTTTCAACCTTCTCCATAAGTTTCCTGGGTTTTCCTCTGTGTCTCTCAAGTTTAACAGCTTTCTCTATCCTGCTCTTTAATTTTGACACATCATGCCTGCTTATCTCTTCAACAAGATTGATGAGTGCCGAAAACACACGAGTATCGACTCTGTAAAGATATCTTTTACCTTTCTTCCCTCTGGCAATCATATAACTCTCCATCAATCTGTGAAGAGAGAAGGTTATTCCGGATACACTATAACTCAATCTTTCCTTTACATCATAAACGCATAACCCTTTATCTTCCATCATGAGAGCAGCCAGTATTGATGCATCAATGTCTCTCATACCAAGTTTGCAGAATATGCCGGCAAGCGACATCCCCACCGCCTCCAGATTATCAGATTCTTTCACAAGTTTCAGGATACTATGAAAAATATTAATCTTTTCGATGCGGATTATAGAGCTATCTCACTTTTGCACAGCAAATCTCTTTCGAAGTCAGTTTCTCCCACCCTTCTTTCATCAGTATACAGCCGGGATCTGAACCTTTCAGGTTATCGTAATACGCATAAGCTCTGGCTCTACATCCTCCACACACATATCTGAATTCACACGACCTACATGCATAATCGGCAGCATCTCTATCCATGGGCGAATTCATTATCTCGTTATTTTTCCATAACATTGGAGAAACCATTTCTCAGAACATTTCCCACTTTTACAGGGATAAAGCCGCAGGGCTGGATATCACCGTTGTGCTCCACCAAGCAATACACTCTGCCTGCGCCGCAGCCGCCTATAAATTCAGTTAAAGCTTTTGCTACTCCGCTGAACTCCTCCGGAAATTCAATTTCTGTGAAGTGAGTGGGTGATATGGTGCCCTTATTTCTTTTTTCTTTCTCGACTATACTTACTCTAGCATAAGCAGGACACGTTGAAAATATTTGTAAATCACCCTTTTGCCACTCATTATACAGGTATCTCATCAATTCCTTTCTCCTCTGAATTCATCATGCACATCCTTAGGTCCATCCAGACTAACTTCTACATATCTTATTCCTGACTCCCTCGACCTCTTGGCATTTTCTTTTGTTATGAGGGTACCATTGGTTGCTACCGAGAGATAAAAACCTTTACCACTTGCATACTTTGCAACTTCCCAGAAGTCCTTATTGACCAGAGGTTCCCCTCCTGAAAATGATATTGCGGCAACTCCTGCTTCATCAAGTTGGTCCACAACCTGCTTCCTCTCTTCAAGATTCAGTTCATCATCAGCCGGAGAGGAGGAGGCATTCGCATAACAATGCTTACATCTAAGGTTGCACTGCTTTGTAAAATCCCACACAACCATGAAGGGGGCAATAAGCCGCTGCGGTCCGGTTATCCCATATTCTGCGATGCTACCCATTATAACCGCAAAACCTTTTCTCATGTAGGGGTCTTTCAAAAAATTCTTGATCACATCACTTTCCACACCAAATCTTTCTGCACCCCCTCTCTATTGCTCCGCCAACAATCTTTGCATACAATCTCTCTTTAAAACCATCAGCATCTATCACCCTAGCATAAATACCGAGAGATTTCCCTATCTTTTTAACCTCAATCATTTCTTTGAGTATGAATTTTACAAATCTGTTATCGAGGATGCGATGAAGATACTCAACTATCTCTTCCTCGCTCAGATTTTTTTCCCTCCATTCAGCACACCTTCAGATTACCTGCTAAACAATGAAATCGCAAACCTTAACACAGAATAGACCATGATTATACTTTAAGTTTTCTACACTGTTAAATAAGAACCACTCAGAATGTCTATCTTCCACCTGTCAGGGAACCAAGTAGAAAAGCAAGCAATCCTATCATCATGGCAAATAGGGAAAGATTCCTGTACCTCTTTAAAGGTGGATTTTCTGTGATCATGATACCAACTGACAAGTAGACAAAAATGGAATCGGTAAGCAGAACAGGGATTAAATAAAACAGATTGTGGTAGAAACTTGTTTCTCTAAGTGAGACAAATGGAACAAAACTGAGGGCAACGGATAAGAGATAAACAAGGGCTATAACAACAGAGGTTTTCTTCTCGCCAAGGTACATGGGTATTGATTTTACTCCCTCCGCTCTATCACCTTCGATATCCATGATATCCTTCATCACCTCTCTCCCAAAACTTGCTATAAATGCTATCACTGATAGAACAGTAACAGCAGAGGGGATATGCTCTGATACTGCTACAGAACCAAATATGAATGGTATGGCTGTTGTGTATGCTATATAAAAATTACCAACAAATTTAACCTTCTTGAGTTTTAAATCGTAAAGTACAGCCAGGGCGCCTGTCAGTATCGCGATGTAAAAACACCTCATGTTCACTAGCAGAGAGAACAATATTCCTGCAGGAAAAAGTAAGAAAAACAAAAGCAAGGCTGTTTTTGGCTTCAGATCTCCTCTGACCAGAGGCCTATCCACCCTTCTGTTCTTCTTATCCACTTCAAGATCTACGTAATCATTGAGAGAAAAGGTGCTCGCTTCCAGAAGGAGAGCTGTGAGAAACGCAAATAGAAGATCATAACCATATCCGGTAAACTCCTGATTTGATATTGCTGCACCTATAAGCACTGCTATAATGAGCATGAAACCGTGCTCCAATCTCATGAGCTCCCATATCGCCCTGAGTTTTGACATGCTGGATTCCCTAAAAATTACAGATAGATAAGATTTTGGTATCCTCAGTTAATCTGAAATGATTTTCTCTATTTCTTTTTCATCGCCCCTTTTTTCCCTGATGTCTCTGAGAAGCTGATTGAGAAGCTCAACCGCAAGCTTCTTGCAATCCCCGCACTTCAGTTCTCCTCCTCTGCATCTATTATATATATCGAGAAGCTCCTCATCATTCTCGATAAGATGATACAGAAACAACTCGTAGACCATGCATTTTTCAGGTTCTCCGCCGTACTTTCTCTGCTCCTCAAGACTTACCTTTCCTCCGGTTTTCGCTGATAAAACCTTTCTCCTTACAGTACCTTCATCATCAGAGAGAAATATTGCGCTTTCAGGTCTGGACGAGGACATCTTTCCTCCATCGAGTCCCATCATCAGCCTGTGATACGTTGATGATGGCTGAATAAAGCCATACCCTCCGTTTTCGACCTCCGCCTTTGCCATTTCCTCGTTGAGCAGCTCTATGTCTTCATCCTTTGCATCGTTCAGGTAAATGGCTCTGTAATCATCAATCCTTTCAATATCACGCAGGCCGTAACCTTTAACGACATTCTCAGCAACATCAAGCAATTTCTTTACATCTTGCTCTGTCTTGAGAAACACCCCTATTCTTCCATCTCTGGCTCTGTCAACATTGAAGAATCTGAAGGCTCTGGCTATATCTCTGCACAATCTAAGATGTGGGTCTTGGTCAACACCAACAGGTACAAGGGTAGGTCTTACTCCACCGAACTTCTCAAGCTGAACGTGCAGAATATCTCCTGCCTGTATCAGGGGTGCATATGCATGTGCCATGTTTGTTGAACTTGTAAATCCATACGTTGCAACAAGTTGAGACCAGTTTATCTTTTTGCCAAATACATATGCGAGATTCTTCACCTCTTCTCTCTTTGACTGGAAGTAAACCTGGCATTTTTCTGGATCTATACCGAGAGCTATATAATTCGAGATATATTCCTCTACAGCCAGTTTTCTTGACTCTTCAAATGATATATTTCTTGTGGCATAAGCCTCCATATCTGCGACCGCTATGAATATATCTGCACCGAGGTCCTGATAGTATTTAACCTGGTCTATCACCATCTTATGTCCAAGGTGCATCTTTCCTGAGGGCATCAGACCAGTCAGTATGACCCATGGTTTTCTTTCTGATATGGCTCTTTTTATTCTGCCAAAATCCCTGTGACCAAAAACAACCCCCCTCCTCAGCAACCTGTGCGGATTTGGAAGGTCTTTCCACATACTTTCATCAAATCTCTCTATCCCAAAGTTTACCAGTAACTCCTCGTAATCCTCATATATCTTTGAACTCCATGGGTTTATCTCGACCATGAGTAAAAGAGAATATGCCTTGTTTCAAAAAACTACCGATTGAAAAAATAAGAGAGAGGAGATATCACTTACCCGGTTCTCCCCATTTTGATATGTAGATTATCCCGAGTACACAGATTACCGTGATTATGATAGCTGAGATCATGGCCATGACGGCGCTTACCGGGTCAGAGAATTTATTCACGTTCAGACCTGCCATATTCAGCAATCCTATTATGATGTCTCTCCATATCAGAGCAATGATAAAACCGAATGCTCCAGCAATCGCTGTTGCCATTGTGGATTTAATCTCTTTTGTCGATACCATTTACCTCCCCACCTTTCTGCGGATATAAGGGACAGGCATATAATTAACCTTTCGCCGGTACTAAAATAATACGCCGAGGGGGAGATTTGAACTCCCGCGGTGCGAAAGCACCACCGGCTCTCAAGGCCGGCGCATTGGGCCGGACTTTGCTACCTCGGCGACGAGATTAATTATAACATCTATGGTTAGAAAAATCTTTCCTAATCAGTGAAGTCTCGGTATCTTCTTTGCATCCCTTGTAATGGGAAGAGTTACTTCTGTCCCATCTGCCACAGCAAGGCTTTTCTGCTTATTTCTTCGATACCAAGATAGTTTTCTATCCTTGTTGTCTTCCTGAGCAGACTCTTTCTGTTATCTATAACCAGATTATGTCACCTGACCCGCAACAGTATATCGCTGTGGTTAAACCAGCAGGTCCCCCACCAACTACAATCACATCATGCATCAGGATTTCAGGACAATCTCTATATGCACACCATCTGGGACCTGTATCCTCATCAACTGTCTCAGTGCCCTGTCGCTTGCATCCAGGTCTATCAATCTCTTGTGGATTCTCATCTCCCAGTGGTCCCAGGTCTCGGAACCCTCACCATCGGGGCTTCTTCTACAAGGTACTCTCAATCTCTTCGTTGGCAAGGGTATAGGGCCACTGTAAGCTACCCCTGTTCTCTCCGCTATCAGCTTTATCTGATTGCATACGTCCTCGAGTTTCTTTGGATCCGTGCCGGTTAGGGAGATTCTCGCTTTCTGCGCCATATCCTTCCCTTAAAAAATATTATAAAGAGGGGATTTATGCTTTTTCCACCTCAACGCATACTCCTGCAGCTACTGTCTGGCCCATGTCTCTAATTGCGAATCTTCCGAGCTGCGGGAATTCGCTCACTGGCTCTATGACCATCGGTCTTGTTGGAACTATCTTTACCAGCGCAACATCTCCGGTCTTCAGGAATTTTGGATTCTCCTCGACAACTTCTCCAGTTCTTGGGTTGAACTTCTTGAGAAGCTCTTCGAATCTACACGCAACTTGAGCGGTGTGGCAGTGGAACACAGGTGTGTATCCCTTTGATATTGCTGTCGGATGGTTCAGAACAACTATTCTCGCTATGAATGATTTTGCCACGGTTGGTGGATGGTCCACAGGTCCTGCAACATCTCCTCTTCTGATCTCGTTCTTTGATACACCTCTAACGTTTGCACCTATGTTATCTCCTGGCATCGCCTGGGAAATCTGCTCGTGATGCATCTCTATAGTCTTGACCTCTCCGACCACTCCGCCTGGCTTCTTGCTTGGAAGGAAGATGACTTTCATTCCCGGCTTGAGAACTCCTGTCTCAACTCTTCCCACAGGAACTGTTCCCACTCCGGTTATTGAGTATACATCCTGGATTGGCCATCTGAGAGGTTTGTCTATTGGTTTCTCAGGGACCTTGAAATTGTTTACAGCCTCGAGAATTGTTGGTCCGTCCCACCAGCTGAGATTTCCTTTCTCTTTCACGTTGTCTCCACGGAATGCTGATACAGGTACGTACTGCAGTTGCTCATCTTTGTAACCAATGCTCTTGAGGAGCTTGTCGACCTCCGCCTTAACCTCTTCGAATTTCTCTTTACTGTAATCAACCTCATCCATCTTGTTTATCGCTACAACCATCTGATCCACACCGAGGGTCTTTGCAAGGAAGGCGTGTTCCTTTGTCTGTGCCATGACTCCCTCCGGTGCTGCTACCACCAGGATGGCTGCATCCGCCTGGCTTGTACCTGTAATCATGTTCTTTACGAAGTCCCTGTGTCCTGGGGCATCGATAATTGTAAAGTAATACTTATCGGTATCAAATCTCTTGTGTGCCACGTCTATTGTAAGACCTCTTTCTCTCTCTTCCTTCAGCTGGTCAAAGATCCATGCCAGCGCGAAGCTCTCCTTACCCTTTGCCTTTGCTTCCTCCTTGTATTTCTGGAGAAGGTGCTCTGGAAACTGACCGGTATCCAGCAGCAGTCTTCCCACTAGTGTGGACTTTCCATGGTCGACATGCCCTATCACTACCAGATTCAGGTGCGGCTTTTCTGGCATAATTCTACCTCCTTCTTCGCTCACATCTCTATGGGGGTATTTAGAATTTTTCCTCTTCGATAGCGTATCCAGTTATGCTTTATAAGGTTTTGGGATATCTTCATGTTGGACTCACATTCACCATGATTTTTCTGCTCTTTACCTCATGCGAAACCTACTAAATCCTTAAATACCAGTTCGTTATTATTGGGCTTACTTTCTAAAAAGCGGGGTGATGAATCTGGCCCAGCAGCAGAATGCACAGGAAAAACAGGATTTCAAATACATAGTGAGAATTGCAGATACTGACCTCCAGGGAGAGAAGAGTGTAATCCAGGCACTTACCGGAATAAAGGGAATAGGTTTTCATGTTAGTGCAGTGATAGCGGATTGCGCCGGCGTGAACAGGTATGAAAAGATTGGAAATCTTCCAGAGGAAAAGATCGAAAAGATAAGAGAGGTTATTGCAAACCTCGACAAATATGCACCGAGCTGGCTGATGAACAGAAGAAAGGATATCTATACCGGTAAAAATATGCATCTTATTGGTACTGATATTGAGATGGTTAGGAGAGAGGACATAAACAGATTGAAGAAGATAAGAGCATATCGCGGCATAAGACATGAGTTGGGCTTACCTGTGAGAGGTCAGAGAACAAGATCCAATGGAAGAAAAGGTCTTGCATTGGGAGTATCGAGAAAGAAGAAGTGAAGGTGTAGCCAATGGGGGACCCAAGAAGGTTGAAAAAAAGATATGAAACGCCTTCTCATCCATGGGAAGAGGAGAGAATAAAGAGAGAAAATGAACTGATGAGAAAGTATGGCCTGAAAAACAAGAGGGAGATATGGAAAGCAGAAACCATACTCAGAAAGTACAGAACAAGAGCCAGAAAACTTCTTGCAAAGGCAGGCTCTGAGGATCCTGTTTACAAGAGAGAGGTTCAGCAGCTTCTCAACCATCTTATAAGAATGAACTTGATAAAACCTGGAGCAGGACTCGATGACTGTCTCGCTCTTACCGTTGAGGACATACTGAAGAGGAGATTGCAAACGCTTGTATATCTGAAAGGTCTTGCATCATCACCTCATCAGGCGAGACAACTTGTTGTGCACGGTCATATAGCAATAAGGGGAAGAAGGGTGACAATACCAGGATATCTGGTTAGAGCTGATGAGGATAACGAGATTGATTACGCACCAACATCTCCACTTGCCGACCCATCACATCCTGCCAGGCCGCCGGCAGATATTTTATCACGAACTAGAGTAACAGCGGAGGAGGAATAAGATGGGAAGATGGGGAGTTGCTCACATCTATGCTTCCTTCAACAACGTCATAATAACCATAACTGACCTGACAGGAGCGGAAACCATAGCGAGATGTTCTGGAGGAATGGTTACAAAGTCCGCGAAGGATGAAGGTTCACCTTATTCTGCTATGCTTGTTGCTCAAAGGGTTGCCGAGATAGCAAAGGAGAAGGGTATAGACAGGGTGCACATTAAGGTGAGAGGACCCGGAGGAATAAAGAGCAGGGTGCCTGGCCCCGGAGCACAGGCAGCAATAAGAGCTCTGGTCAGAGCAGGTCTGAAAGTTGGAAGAATCGAAGATGTAACACCCATTCCTCACGATGGTGGGAGAAGGAAGGGAGGAAAGAGAGGAAGGAGGGTGTGATTCGATTGGTTAAAATCGAATCCGCAGATATAAAAGAGAGAGAGGCAAGACTTGTTATATCAGATACATCACCATACTTTGTAAATGCTCTTAGAAGAGCCATGCTCAGAGAGGTGCCGAAGCTTGCTATAGAGGATGTCATATTTTACGAGAACAGTTCACCTCTTTTTGATGAGATTATTGCCCACAGACTCGGAATGATTCCCCTTCCAACGGACCTCGATGTTCTTGTTCCAAGAGAGGAGTGTACATGCAACGGGGAAGGGTGCCCCAACTGTACAGTCAGGTATACTCTGAGCAGAGAGGAGCCGGGGATGGTTTATTCTGGGGATTTACAGCCAGAAAATGAGAAATGGAGAGTGATTGACCCAAATATTCCGATAGTGGAGCTTTTTGAGGGACAGAAACTTATACTCGAGGCGGAGGCGATACTTGGGAAGGGCAAAGACCACGCAAAGTGGCAGGCTGTGGTTGCGCCCGGATACAAATATTATCCAATTATAGAGATAAATCAGGATAAACTCGATGAGGACAGCATCAAAAAAGCAATAGAGATCTGTCCAAAGAAAATTCTGGAAGAAAAGGAAGGAAAACTTGTTGTCAAGGATATCGAGAAATGCACCCTCTGCAAATCATGCGTGGAGGTGGTCGAGGAGGGAGCCATACAGGTGAGGGGCGACGAAACAAAGTTCATATTTACTTACGAGACAGACGGTTCTCTCGATGCAAAGACGTTGATCATAAAAGCTGCCGAGATTCTGGAGAATAAGTTTAAGGAACTCGAAAAACTGATAGGATAAGGATTTTAAAATCATCTGTTCTTTCCTTTTTCAGGGCCCGTGGGGTAGCTTGGTATCCTTGTGGCTTCGGGAGCCATAGACTTGGGTTCAAATCCCAGCGGGCCCATTCAATAAGCCTGAAAAAATCGCGTTTTATTGATCTTGTGTCCCTTTTGTGAATCCGAATCTCAATGTACGCTTTTCTATCTTCTTTGCCGCCTGATCATCCATTCATGGTCTCATACAGGACTCACTTCTCTGTATATCAAATTCCTAAAATTATACAGTATAGTAA
>JAGGWT010000022.1 GCA_021163455.1 Thermoplasmata archaeon
AAAACGCTGCTGCTATTCTTGCAATGCCTCTTGCGAGCATATCCACAAAGAATTCTGATTTGTCTTCGTATCCATAGGTTCTCTCCTCTATGATTTTCACTACCTCAGCGATCTTCTTGTCTTCTTTGGCTTTTTCCTTGAGTTTCTCGTAATCTATGAGGGCAAGCGGATGAATACCTATGTATGAGTTTCTGATGAACTCCTCTCTCGCGAGACCAACACCATCGTTGGGTATCATTCCTTGGGAAAATGCTTTTTCTGGCACACCAACATTCATCATGATTTTCGTTTTCGTTTTTGGAAGTTTATCAAGATCGAGTTTTTCAACCCTGAATTTGAGAAGCCCGTCATAGATTCTTCCTACACCCTCAGAGCAATCAACGGTAACCTTCTGACCGTTCTTCAGAACTTCTGTCGCATTTCCTGTACCTATGACACATGGGATTCCAAGCTCTCTCGATACGATTGCTGCGTGACATGTCCTTCCTCCTCTGTTTGTAACTATCGCAGATGCTATCTTCATTATCGGCTCCCAGTCAGGGTCTGTCATCTCAGTAACAAGAACCTGTCCCTTCTTGAACTTGTGAATGTCCTTTGCACTCTCTATGACGTTTACCTCTCCCTGTCCTATCTTTGTACCCACCGCTTCTCCTTCTACGAGTACCTTTCCTTTCTCCTCAAGAACATAGGTTTCAACGGTTGCGTAACTCTTCTGAGAGTGGACTGTCTCTGGTCTTGCCTGAACAATGAAAAGTTCTCCTGTAATACCATCTTTTGCCCACTCTATGTCCATCGGTTTACCATAATGCTCTTCTATGATGCATGCCCACTCAGCGAGTTTGAGAATCTCATCATCATTCAGAACGAACTTCTTTCTGTCTTCTGGATCCACATCAACCTCTATGGTGCCGCCGCCTTCGCCATAGATTAGCTTCTTGTCCTTTGTTCCGAGTTTCTTCTCTATGATTGGTCTGTAACCCTTCTTGAGGGTTGGTTTGAAAACGTAGAACTGGTCAGGATTTACCTTACCCTGAACCACGTTCTCTCCAAGGCCATATGCTCCGGTTATGTAAACAACATCTCTAAATCCGCTTTCTGTATCGAGAGTGAACATCACTCCGGAGCTTGCGAGATCTGATCTTACCATTTTTTGTACGCCAACGGAGAGATACACGCTGAAGTGGTCGAATCCTTTGTCTTCTCTGTAGGATATAGCTCTGTTTGTGAAGAGAGAGGCAAAACACTCCTTGACCTTCTCTATGAGCTCATCCTCTCCTCTAACGTTGAGGAATGTCTCCTGCTGACCCGCGAAACTCGCATCTGGTAAATCCTCTGCGGTTGCACTGCTTCTCACTGCTACATCTACATTCTTTCCGTACATCTTTTCCATCTCTCTGTAGTACTTTCTGATTTCTTCCTCGAGTTCCTTGGGCAGAGGTGCGTTTCTTATGAGGTTCCTTATCTTTTCTCCTCTCTCCGCGAGATCCTTAACATCATGGGTATCCAGTCCCTGCAGTATCTCCTTTATCTTCTCGGCTATTCCTGCCTTCTCTATGGTGTACTTGTACGCATAGGCAGTTATTGCAAAACCATTTGGAACGTTCACACCCTTGCTGGAAAGATTCTTTATCATCTCTCCGAGCGATGCATTCTTGCCCCCAACAAGAGGTACGTCTTCAATCCCTAGTTCGTTAAACCACTTTATGAACACTTCCTCCATGGTAACAACCTCTTTTTCCTTAATCAGCACCCACATAAAACATGTTGTATTAAAATGTTGCTGAAGTTGTTTTGATAAATGCTGTAAATGGCAATACTGCTATGATGTCAATGAATTCTTATGCTCACTTTAATATACACCAACTCGATTACTACACATCGCTTCCAGGGGGAACGTGACATGGAAAATGATTACATGTCGATACTTGAAGACAGGCTCGATAGAAAAAACCTTGATAAGCTTCTGAGGATAGAGAATCCATATCTGCACAGATTTGTGGCAAAGTATCTTGATCTCTGTGATCCAGAGAGCGTTTTTGTATCCGATGGCTCCGAGGAAGACCAGAGATACATAAGAGAGGCAGCTATCAGGAACGGGGAAGAGATTCCTCTCGCTATGAAAGGACATACTGTACATTTTGATGGCTATTACGACCAGGCAAGGGACAGAGAGAATACCAAAATTCTCGTGCCGCCAGGCGTGAGCCTTGGAGAAAACATCAGAACCATGGACAGAGAAAAGGGTTTGAAAGAAATCCATGAGATAATGAAAGGGATAATGAAAGGTCATGAATGTTACGTGTGCTTCTATACGCTTGGTCCCGAAAATTCTGTTTTCACGATTCCATGTTTGCAAATAACCGATTCGAGCTATGTAGCTCACAGCGAGAATATCCTTTACAGGCAGGGATACAGGGAATTTGTGAGAAGAGGAAAAACGGAGAATTTCTTCAAGTTCGTCCACTCAGAGGGGGAACTCGATGAGAGGAAGACCTCGAAGAACATAGATAAGAGAAGGGTCTACATAGACCTGGAAGGAGATACGGTATATTCGGCAAATACCCAGTATGGAGGAAA
>JAGGWT010000107.1 GCA_021163455.1 Thermoplasmata archaeon
ATGGGTTCACCTTTGGGCATATAGATGTGAAGGTGAAGAATGTCGGATGTGAGCCAGCGTATAATGTTACGTGTACGATATCCATCGAGACGTACAATCGTCAGAAGAGGGAGTATGAAACTTTGCGGTTCACGGAGAGTGTTCCTTTCATCGATGTTGATGAGGAGGTTACCATTAGAGTTAAGGTGTTTCTCAATCCCCTGATTTACTCTCCTTTCTACTGGGATAATCTGATGAGGGTAAAGGTAGAAGCAGACAATGCAAACGGTGATATGAGCATTGGAGGTACAGAAATAACGATATTCGGCCCATTTATCTGCGTGGGTGGTTTTCTGCCCTGGTTACTGTGGATGATTCAGAAGATGATATACCCAGGTTAAATTTTGTTGAGATATATCTATTGCACGTGGTTTATATCATGAAGTGGTCAGGTCCTTCGAAATGGAGTGGTAAATCTTTGGTTCAAAATTTTTGCAAAACCTTATAGGCAGGTCTATCCCATGTTCAAAAGTTTGTTATCTCTTAGATCGTAGGAGATTTGATTCGAAAATAAATGATTAAATACACTTTCTTTTTTTCTCATGCCAATGAAGAGAGGGATTCCACTGGCACTAATGATTCTGCTGATGCTTTTCATATACGCATCATCCATACTGCTTGTGGATGCTTTTGAATCCTATGGAGTCAGGGCTTTTGAGAAACCAGAAGACCCGATGAATGTGCTTTACTTTATTTCTATACTTCTTGTGCTGACCTTCATTATAATCCTGATAGCTAAATTCTCCAGAAAGGAGATTATCTATTTACTGTTCATATTTGCCATACTCTCAACAACATTCACTGTCTTCGAGGTTATTCTCCATCGCTTCCTCCTTGAGCCGCTTCTTGCTGTGGTTTCGATTGCTCTCTCAACCCTGATAGCCTTTCTGCTCGTTGTTTATCCAGAGTGGTACATCATAGATATATCCGGAACTATCCTCTGCATTGGAGCAATAGTCATGTTCGGCATATCCCTCTCCATACCTCTTACAATAGTTTTGCTGATTGTTCTTGCCATTTACGATGCGATTTCAGTGTACAAAACAAAACACATGATCGATCTTGCGGATGCTGTTGTTGACCTCAAACTGCCGGCTCTGTTCATAATACCACACAGCATAAAGTACAGATTCAGAAAGCAACCCGGAGGATTGAAAAAACAGATAAAGAGGAAAGAAAGAGATGCTTTTTTCGTCGGTCTCGGTGATGTTGTTATGCCTGGAATAATGGTTGTTTCATCATACAAATTCACCGGTTCTCTGTTAATAAGCTCCGCGGTTGTTGCTGGCATTGTTGTGAGTTTCATAGTTCTTATGGTTTACGTATCCAGAGGCAGGGCGCACGCCGGCCTGCCTTTCCTCAACACCGGAGCGATTATGGGATATCTTGTCTCTTCTCTCCTGATTTACAGAACCCTCGTTGGTTTTTCTATCTGAATATCACTCCACATCTCCTGCAGTACAATCCCTCTTTTCGCTCCCTGAGCTTACCGCCGCAGTAAGGGCATTTGCTCTCCTTTGCAAGTTTCTTCAGCCACTCTATTTTGATTTCAGGTATGCTCTCAAATCTAACTCTTTCTATAATCTCTCTGTTTTGGGGCGTTGATAGTTCGGTGATATCACGAAATTCGAGCACTCTTATTCTCCTGCTTTTTTCTCTGAGAAGAATAAAGGAGAGAACAACTCCTGTGACCAGTCCACCAACATGTGCAAGATGTGCGATATTATCGTATCCATAAGACAGTAGCACGAAAAGGAATTCGAAGAGACCGAAAAAGATTGCTGCATAGAGAACCTTTATCCTTGTTAAGAAAGCAATGAAAAAAACCGGTAGAGGCATAACGATTTCATCGAAAGGATAAGCAGATGCAAATGCTCCGAGTATGCCGAATATAGCACCGGATGCGCCCACCAGAATGAATGGACCAGGATTCACTATGGAGAAAACTATGCTGCCTCCGATTCCTGATATGAAGTAGATGAGGAGGAACTTTTTCCATCCTATTCTTCTCTCAAAAGGTATCCCGAGGAAGAACAGTGTTATCATGTTTCCAAGTATATGAGATAGATTTGCGTGGAGAAACATTGTTGTTACCACCGTGTAAAGCCGGTACTGGAAATGATAGAGATATAGCGGACTGAACGCAAGATCTATATTCATGACAGCCGGAAACAGGGTATAGATGAAGAAGATGATGAAGTTGGATATCAGGATTGCCAGCGTGAAGGGATATTTTCTGAAATATGCTACAAGTAACGCGATGATGATAATTAGAACAGACACAATGGATGGCAGATGATTGATTATATCCATCTCAATTGCCTCCATCTTCGAAACACTATTATAGAGGTTGCGGTCAGAGTGAGGAGTAGGCAGACTTTACTTTTATAATCTTCCCTTTTTCCTTCATGTCTCTTGATATTCCAGTCATGGAAGAATGCTCTGGCAAAATATCCGGAAATCTCTCTGCTCCGTATAACAAGACCTGCTCCCCTGCTGGTGTGCATCGATGAATCAATATTTACGCTCGATATAACGGTCGTGGAATTATCTATTATTATTCCAGCGGCACAAATATTATCATATCCGAGGGTTCCTGGTTCGATGAATTTCACATCTATTCCGTAATCCTCCAGTACCATCACCTGCTCTTTCTTATCCCTGCTCATGCATCTGGAGTTCAGAATTATTCTAACATCAATCCCTCTCCTGGACGAGTTCAAAAGTTCTCTGAATATCTTCCCTGCACCGTATATATCGATGATATCATCCTCGATGTAGATGCTGTTTCTGGCAGACCTTATAAGAGATATGAGTATCCTTTCGCTGTTGTCAGGAGATAGTAAAGGGGTTACAGTGATGTTTGAGATGATGTGGAGAGGAGAAAATGAGAGGTGATGAGGAGATATGTATCCATCCTGCCTCCAAGAGATGTTTGAAAAGGTGATTTCTGAAACATCCGGCATGCATACATCTTTTCTGAAAACATCGTAAAAGAATCTTGCGAGTTCGGAATTTTTTACAATCACCATCCATGCTCTCCATCTTTTAATTCCATATTCCGGCGCATCGCTCCAGACATTAGAGTTCCATATAATCAGGGTGTGATTATCTATGATTGCATAGTTTCCGCAGTTACATGAGTATCTTCGATATCCACTATCTGAGTTCATCATGAATATTCTGATATCTGTACCATTCACTGGAGTGGTATATCCTCCTCTGTATGCGCAGTATGTTTCGCCTTCCAGAAGGATGGTAACTTTAACGCCTGCTTCCGCCTTAGATTTGAGGCATCTCTCTATCCCACCATCTGGAAGATATCTGGTGTTTATCAGGATGGATTCCTTTGCTCCTTCAAATTCTCTGATTACTCCATCAAGCGTGCAATCCGGCAGCAGGATGGCGGTCACCTCCATGGCTCCTGAGAAATTGAGCCACCCCACATCTGTGCATCCAAGAGATTTCACGAGCCAGTCGGATGATGAGTTTGTATCGATATAACGATCGTCTATCTCCTTCCTCTCAAGATATTCTCCTTTTTGCGGAGAGCTTATTGCATTACCGCGCCATCCCTCTATCTTTCTGTTCTCGCCATATACCACAGCATCAACTGTCCTGTTAAACCTGTCTTTCAGAACGACAGCATCGCTGTATCTGTTTAATATGACTCTTCCATCCTCCACCATATTGCTGATAAGCGATTCGCACCTGTACTCAAAATCAGGTCGCCTGCTGAAGAGGTTTTCATAGGATGGAGAATTGGTTGTTATAACAATAGAAGATTTCTCCTCTATCACACTTCCTTCCGGAAATATGATTTTTGGCTGCTGATCAACTCGTTTTGATGGTTTATCAGTTATATACCATCCCGAGATATCAACAGAAAAGTTATTCGGATTGAAAATCTCAATGAATCTACCATCAAACCACTCGAAATCGTAAGAGAATACCTTAACAATGAGGAGAACAACTCTCTCACTCTCTTTCACCCTGAATTCTATGGTTTTCCTTATAACTTCGTTCTTGTGAACAATCTCGATCTCAGCGGTGTTGGTTTCTTTAAGATTCGATGTGTCAATTTTCACTGATGGACATATCATGTATCCTCTTATTCTGTCGTAAACTTTCCTGCCAATCTCTTTTCCATTCAGGTAAAAATGCACCGTCACATTATCGATTTTTCTGTAAACCCTCACCTTCGCCCTCAACCTGTAGACCTTTCCTCTTTCGATCTCATGACTATCAACTCCATCGAATCCCACCCACCTTATAGACAGATTCTTCTCCTCTGGGATCTCGATCCATCTTTCCAGTTCCGGTTCCTCTCCAACGGAAATGCATATTCCCTCGCTGAAATTGCCGGATATACGAATATTCACCATCTCTCCAGGAAGGAGAAAGAAGGCTCTATTTATTCCAGAATGTATCAGCAACGTCTCACCAAAATCCCCGGTGTTCTTTATCCATAATCTTCCATCTTTGACCCATGCCCTGAAATCGAATTTTCCTCTTTTTGCGGTGATGTTCTTCTTCAGAATTCTTCCATCCTCATCCATGATGCTCAATTCCACACCGGCGGGCGCATACGCTTTGTAGAATGCTGTGACATTCGGAAAATCATAATCAATAATGCTGGACCTGCATATCGATACAAGTTTTCCTTCTCTGTCCATCAGGAGAAGATACTTGTCTGCTTCTCTGATTTTACCTGTAACTATACCCCCACATATACCATGAGATGTTGAATTGTCCATATCCAGAAGCAGCACCTCGTGATGGACCATGAGATTTGTTTTTCCCATCACACATTTCACCAGGATGAAGCATTTGCTGTTATTCTGAAGTAGCCCGTATTCCTTGTATCTTCTGCAGAATCTCAGCGAAACCCATCCCTCCCAGTTTCCCTTGCCATGAATTGAATACCTGTAAGAATACACCCAATCTGTTCCATTCCACGTCTGCGTCGCCGCCCTTCTGTTAGAGATGTTTTCTGAAACCCACACTTTCATCTTCCAGGTATCATTTTCCCCTACGCCAGATAACCTGATTCTGATGAAAAACTCCATGCTGTAATCCCTGTTTTTCTCTACTTTAGGAATGTAAAGGGGAATTTTTTCTATCTCCAGTTCAGCATCGGATAAATCGTGGGTAAGTTCTCCATATCCGGCAGGAAAGGAGAGATTGATCAGCAGAAGGAGGAGCAGGATGTTGAACAGTATCAATCTTCTCCTGCCCACGGAAAGGGCGGGGTGGGATTCGAACCCACGTAAGTGGATCTGCAGTCCACCACATAGCCCCTTTGTTACCCGCCCTTTGATAATTCTGCAAGATAGCGGGGGGTGGATTTGAACCACCGATCTGCGGGTTATGGGCCCGCCGGGATATCCTGGCTACCCCACCCCGCTATTGCTATCAGAACTAATTATAAGGTGATTTATAAAGTTAATCCTCCGAATAATAACGAAGATTGGAGCCAAAATTTCAGCAATTGACGAGAAGTTATTAGAAACGTTTAAATAGTAAAGTAGAAAATGCTCATTTTACCATGGGAAGGGATGGGAACGTAGTAAGTGATATTGCAGCCGCCATTTTGTATGCTGTACTTGCTATGCTTATCTCTATGTGGATACTTATAGTACCCTAGCAGGAGCTGTGTTCTATTGCATTAACAGGGCACGCGCTAACACATATACAGCATTCCACACAGTCCTCGACTCTCTTAGCAACACTCTTTCCATCAACCAGCTCATAAACATCTGCAGGACAGTTCTTGACGCACTCTCCACAGCCTGTACACTTATCGTGGTCAATCTTTATAACAATACCTTTCCCACTAAATTCCTTCACTACCATTGTATGCAGTTAATACCTACAGGTTGATAAATCTATCTCAGGAGTATTTTCTCTATATCCTCAGCCCTGTCCCGATATCTCTCATCAGCAACAACCATTAGATACCAGTCCGGTATGATTTTTTCCTTTATCGCCCTTGCAATCGGTGTGAGCTGATCCAGACTCCTGGTTCCATCATCGCATATTACAGGGATTCTCACCTTATCTATCCTTGGTTCAGACAAAACCAGCTCCCTTCTCGGGAGGTCAATAATCACATGCCCCTCCTTTATACCAAGAAGGTCTTCCATCTCCCTCTCTTTTTCTCTCCTTTTAGCGGGATTTTCAAGGTATCTGAGCATCTCTATCTTTTCTGTATCAATGGCCTGAACCTGATATATCTGTTTGAAAAGCCTTCTGTACTTCAATCTTGTAACAATTTCCTCCTGTAAGCTTCCTTTTTTCTTCAGTTCGCTCATCATCTCCAGATCGTTCAGCTTGTAGAATTCAAAACCATTTTCCAGATATTCCATAGCTTTTGAGAGCATCAGTTCGGCTATTCTGACCGTTTTGTGGAAATAAACAGAGGAATACATGAGTTCTCTTGATATGAGGATATTCTCAACAACACTGATTCCTTTCCTCTTGATGGCGAGTTCGTTATCATAGATTGTTAAGGTATCAAAAAATCTATCAACATCCACTCTACCGTATGCCACACCCGTATAGTAGCCATCTCTCAGCAGATAATCAAGCTGGTCCACATCTATAGGGCTGTTCAGCAACTGATACATGTATCTATTTTCGCCATATCTACCTCTTATCAGGTCTGCTATCTTCGTTCTGTCTATACCTTCCTCCTCCAGAATCTCAACAACAGACTTTGCATCAACATATTTTTTCTCATTTTCCAGCACTATCTCCTCTTCACCTTTCAGGATTTTCTCCGTGAGATCAACATGGTCAAAACCGAATCTCTCCCTGAGTATCGATTCCAGAGTATGAGAAAAAGGACCATGTCCTATATCGTGGAGAAGAGCTGAGCACTCGACATATACCCTTTCATCCTCATCGAGAGAAAGAGCATCGCATGCTCTTCTCGCCATCTGATAAGCACCTATGGAATGTTCCAGTCTGGTATGATTCGCTCCTGGAAAAACCATGTAGGCAAACCCGAGTTGTTTTATGTTATGTAACCTCTGCAGTTCCGGACTTTCGAGGAGGTCAAGAAATATACCCTCAAATCTTATATTCCCATGAATCGGGTCCCTCACAACCTTGTGCTCATTCCTGTTCATCTCATATCCCTTGGGTCGGTGATTCTTCCATTTATCGCGCTCGCCGCCGCGGTGGCGGGGCTGACGAGATATATCTCTCCTCCTTTTCCAATTTTTCCGGGATAGTTTCTGTTGCTTGTTGAAAGGGTTACATCTCCTTTAGCAAGCACACCGGGATGACCTATCGTACAGAGGGCGCAACTTGGATTTGTAACGACTGCCCCTGATTCCAGAAACACCTCGATAAGCCCTTCCCTGAGTGCCTGCTTCGCCACCTCTGTGGTGGAGGGAGTTATGATTGTTCTTGCTTTCACCCTTTTTCCCTTCAGTATCTTCGCCGCGATTCTCAAATCCTCTATCCTTCCGTTGGTGCAGGAGCCTATAAACACCTGGTCTATTTCCTTACCCTCAACCTCCCTCACGGCTTTCACATTGTCTGGAGAATGTGGACATGATATCATCGGTTCGAGATTCGAAATGTCAAAATCATAACTCTCGATATACTCGGCATCCTTATCTGGAGATATAGGCTTTATCTCCTTACCGGTTTTTTCCTTCAGGAAGTTGATAACCTCAGCATTCGGAATCATGAATCCTATCTTTCCATCCATCTCTGTTACCATACTTGCTATCGTTATTCTTCCATCAAGTCCAAGATTCTCTATGAAATCTCCATAGAACTCCACAGATTTGTAAGATAAACCATCCGCACCAAAATAACCGACGAGATGGAGTATGACATCCTTCGGTGTTACAAATTCACCGGGTTTTCCGTTTATGTTGATCTTCACCGTCTCAGGAACTCTGAACCACAGTTTGCCATATCTCATCGCAGTAACTATATCTGTTATTCCGACTCCTGTGGAGAAAGCCTCCGCTACTCCCAGCAGGTTCATGTGGCTGTCTGTCCCTATTATGACATCATACGGTTTCACCAGCCCATTTTCGAGGAGAGTGTGCTGACCTATTCCGTGATTTATATCAAACAGTTTGACGCCTTTCTTTCTGGCAAACTCTCTGCAGATCTTCTGATTCTCTGCCTCCTTTATCTGTCTCGGTGGAATGTGAAGGTCAAATGTTATCGCTATCTTTTCCGGGTCAAAAACCGGTTCATCATCGAACTCCTTCTCATATTTCAGTATAACATTTGGTCCTCCGAAATCTCTCATTGCAACGAGGTCTATCTTTGCCCATACCTTGTCGCCCGGCGCAACTTTCTTTCCAGATGCTTTTTCCAGGATCTTCTCTATTATTGTGGAACCCATGGTTTTCAGAAATGAAAAAGGTTATTTATCTTTATTCTTTGCCTTCTCCTCTCTGAGCTTTCTCAGATAGTTCTCCTTGTCTTCCTTCACCCACTCTGAAACCCTATATCTCACAATTTCATTGTTTGGTTTAATGGTGACCACTTCTTTTATTCCAGAATTTATCAGCGCTCTCTTGCATCTGTCGCAGGGTTTACCTTCCTCGGTTATGCTTCCATCCGGGCTCTCACCATAAAGATAGAGTGTGCCTCCAATAACACTTGAGCCGTGCCTCGCAGCATTCAGCAGGGCATTTTCCTCAGCATGGACAGCGGGGCAGTAATCATAGCCAGTATATGGCGGAAGATTCATAACATCTTTGAGACAGCCAACCTCATCACAGTTTACCGAACCTCTTGCTGGACCGTTGTAACCGGTTGATACGATCGTATCATCCTTAACTATTATCGCTCCAAACCTTCTTCTTATACATGGAGACCTCTTTGCAACAGCCTTTGCTATGTTAAGATAATACAGGTCTTTCGATATTCTCTTCGGAAATTCGTTATTCGACATTCAAATACCTCAACAGGTTAGAGTTTTTGAAATTTCCCATCATATGTAAAGGGATATCGCCGTAAGGATAGCAATAAGCAGCACCAGTACATAGAAGACTCTTCTGATGAACTTCTTTGCCACATTCTTCTCATAGTACTTTCTGGGTCCTATGTCAAGAACAAGAACTGAGAGCAAGCTTCCTATCATGAGTCCGATTATGTTATCGAGGGTCAGAACCAGAGGGGCGGTGAAATTCCATGGAAAAGCTACTATGCATATTCCAAAAACAACAGCCGGCGGCAATATGGCTACAGCAATAGCAACTCCTGCTATGCTCTCGGATACTCCTTTAGAAAGTGCGAGGATCGATGCGAATCCGAGCAATACTGCTATAAGGACGTACACAGGATTTGCGGAGAGTCTGGTTATTATCTCCGGTGTTTTTCTGATATCCATAACGCCAGACAGAATGAATGTAGAGATTACACTTATAGCAATAACAAATAATATCATCACAAGCAGATTGAGTATACTTTTCATGGAATCCTTTGCATCTCCAACCGCGAGGTTAATCGCGAATGCATATATTGGGCCGAGAATGGGAGATAGAAGCATCGCTCCTATAACGAGTGCCACATTGTTCATGAACAAACCCATCATCGCTATAAATCCGGCTATTCCTGCAAGAATCACTTTTCCGAAATCCACGCTGGTGTAGATTTTCACAGATTCCAGCAGTTTTTCAACGGGAAGTTTTCCCTTTATACTCTCCCTCTTCTCAATTCTTTCAAGAACGGATGATTTGACGAAGAAAGGAGAGGATACCTCTATCAAACTGTCTTTGAATCTGAAATCCACAACATCATCAAGTTTCTTTATTATCTCATCAAGTTCGTTATCCGGTATATATGATGTTATTACAGCACATTCTCCTTTAACTTCAGATGTGAAAAATCTGTTCCCAAAAATCTTCGTGACCTTATCCATATCCTCCTTTTTAGTTGTAACAACAATTTTTTTCATGCTCTGGTGTAACTGCTTTGTTGGATAAATATTAAACTGCCTGTTTGCGCCGTCATAGTGAATCAAAAATGTTTATAATCATATCCTGCATTTCCCTATCGGATAACATGGTTGTGGTAAAACCTTTCAAAGGGATAACTTACAACAGTGAGAAGATAGAGAAGCTCGATGATGTCATGGCACCACCTTATGACATAATATCTCCAGAGATGCAGGAAGAACTTTACAGAAAAAATGAGTACAACGTTGTGAGATTGATTCTTGGCAAGATTTATCCAGATGATGATGAAAAGAACAACAGATACACCAGAGCCAGGGAATTTTTCGAGAAATGGCTGAATGAAGGGATACTTGTAGAATCCGATGAGGAAGCAATCTACCCCTACAAGGTTGAGTACAAATGCGATGGCGAAAACAAGGTGATGAATGGCTTCTTTATCCTGCTCAAGCTTGACCACAACTATGAGAAGGTAAAGGCTCACGAGAGGACTCTCTCAAAGCCAAAAGAGGATAGGCTCAAATTGATGAGAGAAACCAGAGCGAATCTTGAACCGATAGAACTGCTGTACATGGATGAGAAAGATGAAATAATGAAAAAGATAGATTCCTCTATAGATGACCCCATGATAGACGTGCTGGGATACGATGGTTTCAGGCACAAACTGTGGAAGATTTCAGATGGAGAAATTATAGAGTTTGTCAAGGATAAACTGTCGAATGAAATTCTCTACATCGCAGATGGACATCACAGGTATCAAACAGCGATAAATTACGCAGAAGAGGTGGGCGCTGGAGAAGAGGACCCCGAGAACTACATAATGGTTGTTCTTGCAAACATGTTTGACAAAGGTTTAACAATACTGCCAACCCACCGGATGATAAAGATGGATATCAATATCAACGAACTCATGGAGAAATGCAAGGAATATTTCAATGTGGAGAAGGTGGAACTTGAGAGAGACCTCTCGCCTGTGGAGATAGGCAAAAGATTGAGCGAGATGATAAAGACAGATAAGGAGCATAAGTTTGCGGTTTATCACAGGGATGGAACCTACATCCTCACCTTGAAGGATGAGAGCGTGATGGATGAGCTTGCACCAGATAGGTCAAAGGCATGGAGGACTCTTGATGTTTCGATTCTCCATAAGATTGTGATAGAAAAGCTGATGGGCATCACTGATAAAAATCTGGAGGACCACGTGAAGTATACCAGAGATACCAAAGAGGCAATTGAGGTTGTAAACAGTGGCAAATTCGATATGTCATTTATACTGAATCCCACAAAGATCGAAGAGATAAAAGAGATCGCAAGTGCTGGAGAACACATGCCCCAGAAATCGACCTACTTTCTGCCAAAGCTTTTGTCGGGTCTGGTCATGAGAAAGTTCCGCTAGTTGCAGTTTATTCTGTTCATTCAGAGAATAAATACATCCGGCTAATCCCTGATTCCTTCCTTGGTTATGGAAAAAACCACCTCACCCTCGGGGAGATGAGGAGAATCTATCAACCTTGCTATTCTCTTATCCCCTCTGCTCTTTCTGAGATAGACCCTGAATGTCGCGGTGTGACCGACGATATGTCCCCCTATAGGTCTGGTCGGGTCGCCAAATAAAGCATCGGGTTTTGCCGAAACCTGATTGGTTACGCAAACTACTCCATCGTTGAGGTCACTCCATCTTAGTAAATCGTGCATGTGTTTGTTCAGTTTCTGCTGTCTATCAGCGAGAGCGCCTCTTCCAACGTATTCTGCCCTGAAATGGGCGGTGAGGGAATCCACTATGAGAAGTTTTGCGGGCACTTCTTTTGAGAGTTCCTTTACCTTTTCAACCAGAAGCATCTGATGACTCGAATTGAAAGCTCTTGCAACATGTATCTTTTTCAACGTTTCCTTCGGGTCAAGTCCCATGGCTTTTGCCATCTGTGTTATTCTCTCCGGTCTGAAGGTATTCTCCGTATCTATGTAAAAGGCATGCCCATCGAGACCGCCTTTTTCTTCAGGTAACTGAACGTTCACACACAGCTGATGGGCTATCTGGGTTTTTCCAGAGCCAAACTCCCCAAAGAACTCTGTTATCGCCTGCGTTTCCAGTCCGCCGCCGAGTAATTGATCAAGAGATTTCGACCCTGTCGTGAGATGCCCTAATCGGGATCTTCTCTCAAAAATGACGTCCCCTGTCTCGAAATCGCCAACATCCGCCATCTTTCTGGCGGCGATAATGATTTTTGCTGCTGTGCTTTCTCCTATCTCGGCTGCATCTGCTAACTCTCTTGGGGATGCAACGGCTATGGCGAGTATATCGTCAAAGCCTGCATCCCTGAGTTTCTCTGCTGTGGCAGGACCAACGCCTGGTAAATTTTCTATGGTTACCTCTTCCTCCACCATAAATCTCAATCGAAGAATAGATTTGGACTTATTAATCTTTGGTGGAACGTTCATTCTGGCATTCTCACCGCGATTCTGCCTGCAGGAGCCACTTCCATATGGGTACCATCTCTATATCTCTCTGATTGATTCTTAACCTCTCCTCGGTGTTCGCTGTGAGAATGAGTAACTTATCCACAGATAACTCCTCAGCCGCTGATAGTATGGCTCTTATCTCCCTATCCCTGGTTCTTCTGTTTCCTACATCCCACGTAACCTGAATCAGTTGCAGTGGTTTTCTGTTTTCTACTATGACAAAATCTACCTCCCTCCCCATTCTATCTTTCCAGTAAAATACGCTGTTATCCCCGTATCTATGGAATAATTCTGTAGCCACAACATTTTCAGCGAGTCTACCCAGATTTTCGGACATCCTGAAGGCTACCGCATTTATGAGACCTGTATCAACACAGTACACCTTTTTGGGATACTGCATATGATCCTTCACTTTATATGAAAATATGGGCACAAACTGGAACAGCAAACTTTCCTGAAGATAATGCAGATACTCATTAACCGTGACTGGGGAAATCTTTACACCCGTACTTTTCAGAATGTTTACAACCTTCTGCACACTGCTCATAGCAGAGATACTTTGAAGCAATATTACAACGCTTGATTTGAGTTCATGAATCTTTCTTAAACTGTATCTTGCTGCTATATCCCTTGTTACTATCGACTCAAAAAGTTCTTTCAGGAATTCTCTGCGCATCTCCCTGTCTTTCGTAAGCACCACGGTAGGGAATCCGCCGTATTCCAGATATTTAATAAACTCGTTTTCTATCTCCCTCCTTCTTATATCAATGTTTTCTGTGGAAACATCCCTGAATCTGAGATACTCAGTGAAGCTCAGAGGATATACCCTTACATCGATGTATCTCCCCGTAAGTATATGTGATAGCTCCACACCCATTATTTTGGATGATGATCCCGTAACTATGATTCTGATGTCTTCATTCTTCTCCATCATCGCCCTAACCCATCTCTCCCATCCGGGTAGATTCTGCACTTCATCAAGTACCATGACTGTTTCATCTCCAGGGTTAAGATAATGTCTGTATGTATCGTATAAATCCTGGAGAAAATCCGTGGATAAATACGGCTGGAGAGAAGGGTCTTCAAGGTTAATATAGAGGGTCTGTTCCTTTCTCATACCCCGCTCTATCAGTCTCCAGAGAACCTGTCTGCATATGTAAGTTTTACCTGCCCGTCTAACACCCGTCACCGATACCACTATGCTGGGTATGGAGAATGCCCTCAGGATTTTCTCCACATAAATGTCACGCCATATGCCGGTATCTACCTCTCTACCCCAGAAATTGTATGGTGCAATGATTTCAAGATATTCACGGCGTAACATACAGTATAGTATATGATTTTATAC
>JAGGWT010000109.1 GCA_021163455.1 Thermoplasmata archaeon
GATTCGCAAACCTTCATGCCCTCTTCGTACTTGGGTATTTCATATCGCCTTGGGGGTCTTTCATACCTGACATGCTTTGCTTCTCTTCCAAGCTCTTTGAATTTATTGAGATTGGTTGCCACTACAGGACCAAGCGCTACGATGCCCTTCATCATCACCAGTTTCAACCTTTTCGATATCACTTCCTCCATATCTTCTTCCACCATTTTTATCACCTAGAACCTATAGATAGCATTCTCCTTATCTCTTCAGCGCATCCTCTAACCTCTTCACCTCTCGCTCTTTTGATTTCTGGTTCAAGAACAGGACCTGGTCTATCACATACTGGACAGTGTTCGAGAAGTTTCACTTCATCACCGGATATTATAAATCCCGGGTAACTATCAGCGAGAGCATCCAGGAAAGCGAATCTTCCAGTTTCCCCATACTCGATTTTCTCCCCATCTTTTCCTATAACCATGGGATAATAAAACGAATATGGGAGATGGAGATAATGTCCCTCTGGACAATGGAAAGCAAAACCATTCCCCTCAACCATCCCATAGGCATCGAGACAGTTTGTTTGAGGTATACCCAGTACCCTTTCTGCCTTCTCCCTGAATTCCTTCGTGGTTATCCTGACGTTTTCTCTTACTTTCCAGCCACCGCCCGTGACAATAAAGCTTCTTTCACCAAAATCGAAGTACATTTCTTTTTTCTCGAGCAGATTCATTATGTGATTCAGGAAGAAAGGAGCACCAAGTAAAGCTATGTCATCCTTATTGTTATATCTCTCCTTAAGCCATGTTATGAATTTCCTGGTTCTTCTCCAGTCGATATACAGTGATGCCAATCTCACTATCAAGTTCCGCCTTCCCCTCATCGCCGCCTGCAGCATATTGGTTGTCACTTCTATGTTTAGAACAATTCCATAGTCCACATGTTTCAGTAAACCAGAAAGCATGCCTCCCATTATTCCGGCAAAAAGGTTGATGTTTTTAACGTAGAGTGACAGATATCCGCGCACCCTTTCAAAGTCCAGATTGGGATAAGCCATTGATGCAAATCCTTTTGCTGCACCATAGATTGCCCGATTGAATGTTTTTTCATCTCTTGGGATAAATGTGTGTCTCCCACTCGTTCCACTGCTGTAAAATATCTTCAGGCCTTTCTGATTGAACTCTCTCAGCACATCATCTATTCTTGGATTTCTTTTGCTTATGAGTATATCTGGTAAATCTCCAGTATAAATATTCGCTATCCACAGAGCAAAATCCCTGCCTTCGGGATAGCTCTTGAAAAACCTGTCCTCCAGCAACGGTATTTTTTTGAAATCATCTTCGGTCTTTATGTCATCTGGAGCGATATTTTGGCTCTTGCAGAGTTTTCTGTAGAATCTGTTTTTTTCATACTGCCTGCTGAATTGAAACTTTATTGCCTTGAACCGCAATTCTTTTGCCTCTTTTAGATCAACCCTGTAAATATCCTTTACTCCATACAATGCTTTCTCAACCGGTCCCCATTCACTACGAGGAGGTATGTATTTCTTGGTTCTCTCTTCAAACTTTTTTATGTATTCTTCGAGTGACGTCATTATCCTCTGTGTAAATATTAACTCTCTCCTTTATATGGTTTTTTGCGCCTGTGTCCTCGAATTTAAACCATATCCCGAAATTAAAAATCTCAAACATCCAGGACACTTCACCACATGCGTGAATAGCCTTGGTGAGGGATGAGAAATAGGATAGAGAAACGATCAAAACATATTATAGCCCCGGGCGGATTCGAACCGCCGTCGCCGGCTCCAAAGGCCGGCATGATTGACCACTACACCACGGGGCTGCAGGGAGTGTTAAAATTTTTCTATTCTTAAAACTTTCATCATTATCATGAAAGGTGTAAATCAGGAAATTCTCGAAAAGGTTGCAAATCTGCTAAAAGAGAAGAAATTGAAAATCGCTACAGCAGAATCATGCACAGGAGGAATGCTCGGAAATTTCCTTACTAACATTTCCGGGAGCTCAGAATATTTCGACAGAGGAATCATCTCATATAGCAACAGAGCAAAGATGGAACTACTTGGTGTTTCTCCAGAAACCCTTGAAAAATATGGTGCCGTGAGTGAGCAGACCGCAAGGGAGATGGCAGAAGGTGTAAGAAAGAGATCTGGAGTGGATATAGGCATATCCACAACCGGTATAGCAGGTCCAACCGGAGGAACAAAAGATAAACCCGTTGGTCTCGTTTATGTTGGTCTATCGACAGAAGAAAAAACCATTGTCAGAAAATTTTTGTTCAAAGGCAACAGAATAGAAAATAAGGAAAGCGCCTGCGCCGCCGCACTGGAAATGCTGCTTGAATTGCTGGAGGGAAACAAGGGATGATAGAGGTAGATGGAAGTTATGGTGAAGGGGGAGGGCAGATACTGAGAAGTTCTGTGACACTCTCTGTTCTTACTCAAAAACCTGTAAGGATAACGAAAATAAGGGCAAACAGACCAAATCCCGGTCTCAGAGCTCAGCATCTAACAGCTATAAAATTTCTCAGAGAGCTTTCGAATGCGAATGTAAAGGGTCTGGAGATAGGCTCATCCACTGTGGAATTCTACCCTGGAGAGTTGGTGGAAAGGGACTATAAATTCGATATAGGAACTGCTGGGAGCATAACACTCGTTCTTCAAACTGTGATTCCTCTGGCGTTCAACATCAGAAGGGCTATACGTATAAAATTGAGGGGAGGGACTGACGTAAAGTGGTCTCCCACATGGAATTATTTCAGGGAAGTGTTTTTGCCCATGGTTAACAAGATAGGCGTAGATATAAATGCTAAACTGGTAAGGCGGGGATTCTACCCCAAAGGAGGGGGTGAGGTGGAGGTAACCCTGAATCCTGTAAATCGTCCATCCCCTCTTCAGATTTCGGAGCAGGACTACCGCGAGGTAAAGGGCAGTATAGCCATATCAAAACTTCGTGAAGATATAGCGAGGAGAATCGAACATGCTGTTGTTAAAAACTTCGTTAAAAAATCCATCCCATGTAAAATAAGTGTTGAAAGGGACGATTCATCGTTGTCTGAGGGTGTTTCTCTCACACTCTGGTCGGAAGGAGAAGAGAGTGTGATTGGTGTATCAAGCATTGGGGAGAGAGGATTGCCGTCAGATAAACTTGGCAGAGAGACATCAGAAGAGATGTTTAAAGAGATGTCATCAAAAGAATCCTTGGACACCCATATGGCTGATCAGATACTCATATATCTGTCCTTTGTTGCTGCAACAGAGGGGAAAGAATCTTTCTTTCTTACCAGAGAAATTACCGGACACACTCGCACCAACGCATGGCTCATAGAAAAATTCTTGCCTGTGAAATTTGCTATAGAAAGAAAGGATAAACTTTTTAAAATAAAAGTCAGGGGAACCTGAAAAAAGTTTCTTCTTTGTGTTTTTTTGCCAATGCTTTGTAATTTTCGGCATTTTTGACTATATATTCCTCTAAGCCTTCGTCTCTTCTTATTATCTTTCCAGGAACACCAACAACAAGACTGTGGTCAGGTATCTCCATATCTTCCAGCACGAGAGCATTTGCGCCAATAAGTGAACCTTTTCCGATTTTTGCTCCGCTCAGTATGGTTGCATGCATACCTATAAGACAGTTATCCTCTACTATCGCACCATGAACTATCGCGCCGTGCCCTAGGGATACATTCCTCCCTATAATAACTCCATGTTTATCATCCGTATGAATTATACATCCATCTTGGACGTTTGTCCCCTCACCAATAACTATTCTGTTTTTGTCACCTCTTATAACCGCACACGGCCACACGCTGCAATCTCTATCTATGGTAACATCCCCGATAATGACGGCATTTTTGTCCACATAGCAGGAAGGATGTATCTGTGGTTTCTTCATGGTTGAAGGTAAGCAAAAAGAAGTTTTAAAAATTTGTATTTACGGACCCGCCGGGATTTGAACCCGGGTCGCCGGCTCCGAAGGCCGGAGGGATATCCTGACTACCTCACGGGTCCAAGCAGATTATGAGCGTGGGAGTTAAAAGGGTTCTGGGTGTCAAAGGGCGATTTCAGTAACTCGAAGTTGAATATAGAGAGGTATCAATAAAAAAAATCTATAAATACGGTAATTCTATTTGAATTAGAGGAGGGGCCACCAAAAATGGATGGGGTGCAGAAAATAGAGATTTCAGAGTTATACTCTTTTTCAGCATGTATTATCGCGGGATGGGGTGGTGCTTCTGGCAAGATCTAAGGCACTATCCAAATCCTCATCATCAAAAAAGGAAACTGAACTGAAGAAAAAAGGTAAAATCACCACAGAAAAGGATGTTATAACTTCCGCAGATACAGAAAAAAGGAAGGAAGAAAAACCTCTTGTGGACTTTTCTCCAGAACGGATACTCAATGAGTATGTGTTGACTGAAGACCTTCCTCCTGTCACCATCGAAAAAGAGGATGCTGAGTCATCAGGGAAACCTGACCCAGAGGATGCAGGTACAACCATATCTACAGCATCTGGTGCGGATCTCCAGATACTCCCACAGGATGTCCAGATAGATAAAGATGATAGCGATATAGAGTTCATGGATATTGAGCATTTGGAACATATTGAAGAAAGCGTTGAGTTTTTACCTGAAATAGATTGCAGACCAACTGAAGAAGAAATCAAGTTGAATAAACCCATAAACAACGAAAGGTTCGAAGAGATAAGTTTCTACTGTGTAAATAGACCATACGCTTATGTGAAGATCTTAAAGGATAAAAAATTAGTAGAGAATCTCTACGTCGTTATAGAACCGCACTTAACGGATGAGGAGCAAAGATATCTTGATTTCATAAAAGAAACTTTGGATGATGTGTTTAATCCTGATGTTCTTGCTGAAAAGGATGCAAGCAGTTATGTGGAGGAAGTTATTGACCAGATTATATCTGATTACAATCTTCAGCTTTCTCCAGAATCCAAAAGAAAAATAGTGTATATTATTAAGAGAGACACTGCTGGTTATGGCAAAATCGATGCCCTCGCGAGAGACCCATACATAGAGGATATATCTTGTGATGGCTCACAGATACCCATCTTCATTTACCATCGAGATTATGGCTCCATGAGAACAAACATTGTCTTTAAGGATGAAGAAGAACTTTCATCCTTTGTCATAAAACTTGCGCAGAAATGTGGAAAGTATGTGAGTATAGCCGAGCCTATGCTTGATGGAACTCTTCCCGATGGTTCAAGACTTCAGGCAACGCTCGGTACCGAAGTTACAGCAAGAGGTTCCACATTTACGATACGAAAGTTTAGGGCAATACCATTCTCCCCTCTTGAACTGGTAAAACTCGGAACCCTCTCTCCAGAAATGCTCGTCTTTCTATGGTTTGCTGTGGAGAATGGAGCAAATGGAATATTTGCAGGTGGTACAGGTTCAGGAAAAACCACCACTCTCAATGCCATGGCTCTGTTCATACCGAGAGAGGCAAAGATAGTGTCAATAGAGGAAACTAGGGAAA
>JAGGWT010000025.1 GCA_021163455.1 Thermoplasmata archaeon
ATGTTGGACCAACTCCAGAGAGACAGGCTGCTCAGGGAATACCGATAACAAAATTCGGAGAGGATTCGATAGGAACATGGTTCTATGCTGTACCTGGAACTATAACGAGAGTTGAATCTATAACGTCTATAGGCTTTGGTAGAAAATTAACAAGACCTTTTTTGAAACTTTTTATGGAGAGGATAGCAAAGGTACCTCTTGCTAGATTAAATCAAAGCATACTGGAGCAGATTGAAAGAGGTAAAAAGATAATAGAGGAGGCGGGTGGGGAGGAAGAGTATGATAGGAAGGCGAGAGAGAAATATAAGCCAATGATGATAAAGCCCGAACTCCTGGAAAGAAGACCCGGCATTAGATTTAAAGGTGAGTGATAAGATGGAGGAGAAAGGGTTTGATGAATATATTGGAGAGTTTGATAAGATAATGAGTGAAAAAGGCTACCTTATTCCAGAGGAAAAATGGACTCCACAGGATGAAGTTATCTATGTCCCAAAAGACCCATTTAGAATATCAATAAAAGATGCAGAGAAATTGAGATTTAAAGCGCTAAAATATTCGTTTTCCCATCATTATTCCAATAACACATTCTACAACAAACTCTGCAAGGAGAAGGGGATAAAGCCGGAGGATATCAAAAAGCCGGAAGATTTAGTAAAAATTCCTCTCGTACCAGACAAATTTTTCAAAGATTATCCGGAGGATGGGCGATTATTTGCTATATGGCTAAGTAACATTTACACCGGGAGGCTGCCCGATATCTATATACGCAAAAAGAGACCCAAAACAGAGGAAGTGATAGATGACTTCAACACATCCGGTCTGACAGTTACACTCAGTAGTGGAACGAGCGGGAGACATACATTTATTCCAAGAGACGGTGACACCATAAGGAGAGGAAGTTACAGCATAGCAAAAAACATCATAGCAATGATTTATCCATTCTGGCAGCGTGATATGGTCATGTACAAACAAACTGACCCGGCAGGAACCAATCTATGGGTAGGGAAATCTGGTACGGTTCTGGTTCATCTTTTCAAAGAGACAGTGGTTGGCACTAAGATAAAGATAACGCCAAAGATGGTGAGATTGAGCATGGGCGGAGCAAAAAATCCGATAGAAAGAATAGAGGCTATAATCATAAAATCTGTTGCAAAAAGGCATAGAGAGAAAATGATAGAAGATTTCTTGTCACTCCTTCAAAGAGTTGAGAAAGATGGAAGAAAAATAGCCTTGGTCGTTCAACCCTCCTTTATGTATATGATAATGCGTGTAATGGGGGAGAAAGGGATATCTTTTGATTTGAGCGAAAATGGAGCCGTTATAACGGGCGGCGGATGGAAGATTAGCGAAAAGGATAGAATACCTCATCAGAGATTCAGGGATAAGGTGAAAGAATATTTTGGAATACCTGGTGAGAGGATACTTGATATTTATGGAATGGTTGAATGCAATACTGCCATGATACAGTGTCCAGAAGGGCATTATCTCCATATACCATATACTCAGATGTACCCAATGGTTCTTGATGAGGATCTTGAACCGAAGGGATATGGGGAGGTTGGAAGATTTGCCTTTTTGGAAGCCACGGCGAGCAGTTATCCATCTTTTATAATATCCGGTGATGAGGTGAAACTTCTAGAGCACTGTCCAGTATGTGATAGACCTGGCCCTGTCCTTGAGCCAGAGATTAAAAGAGCGAAAGGAGAGGAAATAAGAGGATGCGCTGAAGAGATGAGAAGATTGTTCTCTATAAGCGAGGAATGACAAACTTAGTGAGGATTATAAGTATCCCTAGAATGGATATAACCAGAGCAATCACCTTCATCAATCTTTTTTCTGTAGATCTGTTCGCAAACCTTGCGCTGATGTTGCCACTTATCATTGCCCCTAGACCAACTATAATCCCTGCAATCACGTTTACGTTACCATACATATAATGGGCTACTGTTGCACATCCTGCTGTTATACTCATGAGAAAAACCGCACCACCAATTGACTTATGGAGGGGTAGACCAAAAAGAAGCAGTACTATCAGAAACCACATCCCACCACTTGCTCCAAATAAACCTGACATGATGCCTACCCACACTCCGACTACCACACTCAATAATTTTTTTGTTATCGGATTCCTTATCCTGAGCATTTTACTCAGCTTTCTTATCAATTTCTCTCTTTCCATGCCTTTCTTCCAGAGTAAAATCCCTATCAGAATCATTGTTATACCAAGTATGCCTCCAAGCTGTGTCTCTGGTGTGAGCTTTCCAACAAATGCTCCTGCTTGGGACCCTGGAATTGAGCCGGCAGCAAGCCATATGCATGGCGAAAAATCAACATTTTTGTTCCGGTAATACACAAGAAAAACAGAGAAAGACGCGATGGCATTTGCAAGAAGAGTTATACCTATTGATTCATGAATAGAAAAGCCAACCGCGAGATAAAGTAGAGATACCATTATCGCGGCGCCGCTGGCACCAGATAGTCCTATCATCGTACCTGCGAACAGACCTATGAGCGCCATGATTATTGTATCGACGAAGTTAAGCATTCTGTACAACAGATATATCATGTATTAAAAAGAGTTTGTGAAACATTTACAAAAATTTTATATCATCTATAACTATATTAAAATTTTAGATGAATGTATCTTCGATACTGGTAACATCTGTTCTGGTTGCTTTATCCTTTTTTCCGTATCTAATTCATGGAGAAACCCTATCCGATAATACATTCACACAAACCATAGATGTGCCTATAGATACCGCTCTACCCGAGTCAAAATTTCAACCCATCGACATAAAAGTAGAGTTTGACCATCCATGCTGGGCGAAGGATGAGATTAACAGGTCTATAAGAGTATTCTGTGAAGGGAGTTTTGGTGTTGAAGAACTGGAATCACAGATATATGACCTTGAATTTATCGATAAAGAGCACATTTCATCCTGCAGATTGGTCTTTCTGATTCCAGAATTTGCTGACGGGACAGAGAAGTACTATATTAGTTACAGCGATAGGGAGGTACCTATACCGAATTATCCGGATCATGTGAGCGTTATAGACAGTCATTACTACTATGAACCCATACCCGGACAGAAAATAGATTTCGATTATTACAGGATAACAGAAGATGGCTATGTAATCTATGGTGTGGTACAGAAAGGCATCCTTCTTGGGACATATGTGGGACATACGATAATCAAGCTTAAGCCGAATTCAACAGAATTCGAGACTGTAAATGCAGACCAGTTTGCATCATTTGCTTTCAGTTATGGTGCGAAGGATGGTGAAACCGGGACACAGGAGGCAAAAACAGTCGATAAATCTGTACTTGTGGATGGGAATCTGATGGTGAGAATGAGAATAAGAAGCAAATCACCTGAGGGAGATGTTGAGACAGATAATGTGTACACCTACTATTATTCTCCTACACCTGTTAAAAGGATATGTGTAAAGGTCAACCACAGGGTTCTGAAAACCATCGAGGTAAGATACAATATAGACAGGGATGGGTCATATGCTACTCTCTCTACCTTCAAAAGTAGAAGTTCAAGCATAGATAAAATGAACGTGGGTGATATACTTCCTTTCTTATCGTTCTACAGTGATGATGGGGTAAGAGAGACCGTCGATATTCCAAAAAATCCTTCGACGAAGGAGACCGACTGGATCATATCTACTGATGATGACAAGGATATTGGCAAAAATGCATGGGTATGTATGCATGAAGATGAACCGGGCAAGCTGCATGCGCTTGTTTTTGATTCCGTCGAAGGAATATCAAACGAGAGAGACGGGCTCCAGGTAAAGATGGGTGTAAAGGAAAATGTGAAATTACCTGGATTAGAGGCGGATAGTTGCAGTGTTTATGTTACACGCGACTCTTATGACAGTGGAACGGAGCATGATACAGTTATAGAGGAAGGAATGAATATATCATTTGATGCCGAATTTGTAACCTTTGAAAAGGGCACACTGGATGATATAGATAGAGAATCCATGATTTTCCGCTCACTTGCCGAATATAGATCGATAACTAAAGAGAGTGGTGAAGAGGGCGTGGCGGTGAAGAGATACAATCTGACGGTATTCACACTCTTTGCACACTCCTTCCCATTTGGTTCATTACTGTCTGCGGCTACCGGAAAAAATTTCTCTTACATTTATGTGGAAATATACAGGGATAACTCTCTGGCATCCTCGGGTACGGCGTCTAAGATACCTATCCACATGGACACATCCTCATCTGAAGATAACAAAAGCAATAATTTTGTAGAAAAAATCAAGAGCTCTATCGCAGTTTTTGACTGGAAAAATATAAGCTTTTTCAGGAAATTGAAAGTCCCCAACCTCGAGAAGGGAAATTATTTAATCAAAGTGTATAGAGAAAACTCTCTATTTGGAGGAAGGAGATTCATAGGCTTCAAGTTTGTGAATCTCTCTAGCGATAAAAAGGTATATGTTGTATGTTCACCACAGATTACATTGAAGGTTTCACTGAAAGATCAGTACGATAACTATGTGAGCGGCGCCGACCTTATACTCAAATACGAAGGGAAAGTGTTACAATCCATCTCCACGACACAAGATACGGTAAAAATACCATTCCCTTATAAAAGGGGTGATTTTACCCTGGAGATACTTTACAAAGGCTTCCTTGTATGCAGTGAAAGATTCAGACTAGGTTTGCTTGATATAACTAGGGGAATTAGTATAGAGAAGAAAATTAAACTCTACAGTTTGACTATAAGGGTAAAGGATGCAATGGGACTCGATTTCGGACCGAGGTTGTATCCCTCTCTGACGAGCAAAGAAATGTTTGAGAAAAAGGTATTGTCTCCAGATGAAGAATCGAAAGTTTATGTTTTCCGCAATCTCTACCCTTCCAACTACACGCTTAAATTGGCATATAGAAACTACACAACCGAAAGGAATGTTTTTCTGAACTCGGATAAGAACTTGGAAATAGATTTTCCAGTGACTCACAGAGTGGAAATAAGGGTGAAAGATTACAGCGCATTTGATACACATGATGTGAAGGCGATTTTCACAAGAGAGAGTAAAGAAGTTTCTACTTATTCCAGAAATGGGGTTATAACCGCAACGATTCCTCCTGGAAGTTACATTGCTACCTTTTTGCATGAAAATAAATTGATCGCTCGTTTTCCTCTGAATGTCTATGGGGAAGTGAAGCAGGTGGTTATTTCGTCGGAAGAAAGCCCCACACATTCATTTCTTTACTACTCTGGGATGATTCTCTTTATTATAGCCCTTCTTCTTTTTATGTTTTGGAAGAGACAGATAAGATTATTTCTGTCAACCTCCGTTATATCAATGCTGCTTCTCTCACTTTCTCTACCGTGGTGGCTTCTCAGCGGCGAATCGGTAAAGACAGTCACCAAGATAACCATATTTCCACCGGCAATCACCTCGTTCATATCCACCACCTCCACTTATGGGGGAGAAATAAATACAGTACCACCAATCATTATCCAGATTTTCACCATTACACTGTACCTTATCATCCTAAGTATGCTGGCTGTGATTTTGTCGAATTTATTTAAGTCGGGAAGGAAAAGAATGATACTTCTCGTTATTTCTCTGATTCCCTTGATTATCTCGACAATTCTCTTTTCTTATTCTGTCTCCCAACTAACCTCAGCGGGTGTAGGTGGTTTTTATGGTAGAGGAAAAGTAGACGTATCTGTACTTAATGAACAGATGGAAAATGTTATTTGCTCCTGGGGTCCGTATCACGGTTTCTTTGCTACAATATTCGCTTCGATTTTGATAGTCTTTATATGTTTGATGGAAGGGATGGAAAGAAGGCACAACAGATAAAAAAACTTATGTATCATGGGTGTATATGGAAGAGACATATATAAATGGAAGAGCATGATAGAAAAATAACATAGTGATTCCAGAGGGAGAGGGTCAACATGGAAAATGAGATGAGGGATGATGACCCAAGAGGATTAAAATTTGTGATGTTCAAAGGGTATATAGTACTTGGCTTTGTCGTATTGAGGAATCTTAAGGCGATATTAAATCTTGGAAGAGAAATGAGAAAAGCAAAGCATGTTAAATATGAAAGACCTCCAAGGCGATACAGGATACCCGAATATAAAGAAGGTATGAAGGTTTGCGAATCCGACGAGAAATATCTGAGACCAACACCGTATTGTAATTACCGTGTACCTGAAATCATAGCTCTTGCCAACCACCTGGGAGCATTCAAAAAGTCTGATTATGAATATGCCAAAGCTGCTTTTGATTTTGTAAAGAGGAATGTCATCCTCGAGTTTCTACCGATGGATGATGTTAGAGATACTCTTTTGCGGGGAACCGGGACATGCATTCACAAAATATCTCTATTCATCGCTCTCTGCAGAGCAGCAGGTATAAAAGCAAGGTACAAACTCTATGCTCCGATAATGACCGAGGCATGGTATGACCATCTTATAGGTGCTGACCCTCTCGCTCAACAGTGGTACGATGCGA
>JAGGWT010000034.1 GCA_021163455.1 Thermoplasmata archaeon
AAAGAAGATGTGTCACCGCAGAGGAATGGGCTCTGGAGCATATCCTCAGAAAGCAGCGAGATACATATTGAAAATACTCGAAAATGCAGAGAACAATGCCGAGTACAAGGGTCTTGATCCAGAAAATATGATTATTGCTCATATCTCCGCGTATAAGGGTAGAGAGATTGAAGGTATAATGCCCAGAGCCTATGGTAGAGCAACTCAGAAAAATGAGCAGACGACAAACATAGAGATCGTTCTAAAGGAGGTGGAGTGATGGCTCTAGAAAAGAAATTCGTCAGAGAAAACGTCAAAAAGCTGATGATAAAAGAATATCTCAGAGAAAGAATTGCAGGCGCCGGATTTGGAGGAATGGACATACAGCGAACGCCCATGGGAACCAGGATATCCATACTTGTAGAAAGACCCGGATTGGTTATAGGTAGAGGAGGATCAAACATCGCCAAACTCACAGAAGAGATCAAAGAAAAGTTTGATGTTGACAACCCTCAGATAGAAATCATGGAGGCTGGAGACAGATCTGCACTTAACGCCCAGATAATGGCAGAAAAGCTGGCTGAAGCTTTAGAGAGAGGGTGGCACTTCAGAAGGGCGGGGCATTCGACAGTGAGGAGAATAATGGAGGCAGGAGCGAAAGGATGCCAGGTAATAATATCAGGAAAGCTTACTGGTGAAAGACATAGAACAGAGAAATTCACTCAAGGTCATGTCAAGTATTGTGGAGAAGTAGCAAAGGAGGTCATGGATGAAGGGTTTGCTATAGCAAAGCTTAAGCCTGGGGTCATTGGAGTTAAGGTTAGGATAATGAAACCTGATGCAAAGCTACCGGATGAGATCTCCATAGTGAGTCCAGAGGCGGAGAAGGAGGAAGAGGAAAAAGCAAAGGAAGAGATAAAAGAGGAGAAAGTCGAGGAGGAAAAGAAGGAAGAAACAAAGCTGACGGATCTCAAGGGAGTTGGAGAATCGATAGTCAAAGAGTTGGAGAAGATAGGGATAAAATCCATAGAGGATCTCAAAGACATGTCCATCGAAGAACTGGAAAAGATAAAGGGTATAGGTAAAAAGACTGCTAAAGAGATCAAGGAGCAACTTAAGAAAATCTTAAAAGAGGTGGAGTGATGGCACTCAAGATTAAGGATATAAGGGAGATGTCCCCTGAGGATAGAGAGAAAAAACTCAAGGAGCTGAGAGAGGAACTCATGCATGAAAGAGGAGTAGCTGCTATGGGTGGATCTCCTCCCAATCCTGGAAAAATAAGACAGTTGAGAAAATCTATATCAAGGTTGCTTACCGTGATTGGGGAGGAAAAGGGGAGATGAGCGAGATCTGTCCAAAATGCGGTCTGCCCAAAGAATTGTGCGTATGCGGTGAGATAGCGAGAGAACAGCAGGTGGTTGAAATAAAGATAGACAAGAGAAGATACGGAAAGACGATGACCATAATCGAAGGTATCAACGAGAAGACAACGGACATGAAATCTCTCGTGAGCAAACTGAAGTCCATCTGCGCAAGTGGTGGAACAGTAAAGGATGGCAAAATAGAGTTACAGGGCGACCATAGAGAGAAGGTCAAGAAATACCTCGAGGAACTTGGCTATACAGTCAAGATGTCATAGGTGAGTACATGAAGAGAGAAACCCTGTTGGTGAAAGGAGAACTCATAGGAAAGAAGGTAAAAATCGTAAAATGCACGGACCCCTCCTGGATTGGTAGAGAGGGGAAGATTGTGGATGAGACCAAAAACACCTTTAAGATAGAGATAAATGGTAAGGAGAAGATCATAGCTAAGGATACCGCGGTATTTGAGTTCACCAACGGGGATAACGTTTACCATATAGATGGGCTCAGGTTGAGATACAGACCTGAAGAAAGGATTAAAAAGGCGAGGTAGTGGAAATGGCAGAAAAGAAAGGGAGAGATATAGGATTGAACGTTCCGGTACCAGAAAACGTGTGCGACGATAAAAACTGTCCATTCCATGGTACCCTCTCTGTGAGAGGACAGATTATAACTGGAGAGGTTGTATCCGATAAGATGCAGAAGACGGTCGTGGTGAAGAGAGAATATCTTCACTATGTTCCAAAATATGAGAGATACGAGAAAAGAACATCCAGATATATGGCCCATTGCCCACCATGCCTCGGTGTGAAGGTTGGAGATAAGGTGAAAATCGCTGAATGCAGACCCCTGAGCAAGGGGGTATCATTTGTGGTAATCCAAAAAATCGAGGGTGAAAGGAAATGAAGGGAATACCCGGAAGAACACATAGAGGTCTGCCTGTTGGAGCAAGACTCGAATGCGTCGATAACACCGGAGCAAAGGAACTCCAGATCATAATGGTTCCAAAAATCAAAGGAGTTCATCGCAGGTATCCAGCTGCAGGCGTTGGGGATCTGGTTGTGGCAAGCGTCAAGAAAGGAAATATAGAAATAAGAAAGCAGGTGGTCTATGCAGTGATCGTCAGACAGAGGAGACCCTATAGGAGACCGAGCGGTGTTATGGTTCAATTTGAAGATAATGCAGCTGTTATTGTTAACCCGAATGGTGAGATGAAGGGTTCCATGATAAAGGGACCTGTGGCCCTCGAGGCGGCTGAGAGATGGCCGAAAATTGCTGCGAATGCGTCTATGATTGTTTGAGGTGATAACGTGATAACTTCAAAACAACCCAGAAAACAAAGAAAATTTCTGTTCAATGCGCCTCTACACCTGAGAAGAAAGATGCTGTCCGCTCACCTGTCGGATGAACTTGCAACGAAATATGGAAGAAGAAGCTTTCCTGTAGCTAAAGGCGATACAGTGAAGGTTGTCAGAGGGGATTTCAAGGGTCATACTGGAAAGATAGCAGAGATTGACCTCAAGAGAGGAACTGTAAAAGTGGAAGGTGTGCTAATAACAAAGGCTGATGGTAAGAGAGTTATGAGACCCATTCATCCCAACAATCTGATAATCACCAAATTAAATTTAACAGACCCTGTGAGAAGAAGGAAACTGGAGAGAGGGGTCTCAGAAGAGGTAAAGAAAGAGATAGAGAAGGAAGCCGAAGAACAGATTAGAGAGGCTGAGGAATTGAAAGAGGAAAAAGAAGAAAAGAAAGAAGAGGAGGTAAAGGAGAATGAGTAAGCATCTCAAAAGACTGGCCGCACCGAGAGCGATGCCAATCGAAAGGAAAGTATCAAAGTTCGCAATGAAACCTTCTCCAGGCCCACATCCGCTTGATAGTTCTCTTCCTCTGGGAGTGATAGTAAGAGATATTCTCAAACTCTGCGACACCGGAACCGAAGCAAGAAAAATCATAAAGGCAGGCAACATCTTGGTTGATGGAAGAATCAGAAAGGATGTAAAATTCCCGTGCGGTTTAATGGATGTAATCTCTATTCCCAAACTTAAAAAATCGTATAGGGTGTTGTTCAATCAGAGAGGAAAACTCACTCTTGTTCCAATAGATGGAAGTGAGGCTGACTGGAAACTCTGCAGAATAGAAAACAAAACCACGGTGAAGGGTGGAAAGACTCAGCTAAATTTGCATGATGGAAGAAACGTGCTTGTGGAAAATGATAGTTACAAAACGGGGGATGTAATAAAGTTATCGTTCGCTGATAACAAAATCCTCGAACACTATCCTATGGAGAAGGGAACTACTGCTCTCATAACCGGAGGAAAGCACATCGGTGAGATCGCAACCATTGAAGAGATAATAATTACAAAATCCCCCAAGTCAAATCTTGTATCCCTCAAAGGTAAGGACGGCACCTTCTCAACCATAAAGGATTATGTATTTCCAGTAGGTAAAGAGAGACCAGCCATAAAACTTCCAGAGGTGAAGATGGATGAAGCATAACAAATTCGAACCAAAAATAGCGAAGGTAACAATCAACATAGGCGTCGGCGAGGCAGGCGATAGGCTGGAGAAGGCGCAGAAAGTGCTTGAAAGAATAACTGGCAGAAAGCCAGTCAAAACCATAGCCAAGAGAACCAACAAGGATTTCGGTATAAGAAAAGGCATGCCCATAGGTTGTAAAGTCACACTCCGGAAGAAGGAGGCGGAAGAATTTCTCAAAAAAGCTCTGAGAATCCTCAACAACAAGTTACCGTCATACTCGTTTGATGATTGGGGAAACTTCTCTTTCGGCATACCAGATTATACCCTCTTCCCGGACCAGAAGTATGACCCTGAAATAGGTATATTCGGAATGGATATCTGTGTAACTCTTGAGAGAGCAGGATACAGAATCAAGTACAGAAAAATAAAGAGAAGAAAGGTTCCTGTCAAACATAGGGTGGACAGAGAAGAAGCTATGGAATTCATGAAGAAAAAGTTCGGTATAGAGGTGATTGAGTGAAGATAAAGGAAAGGAAAAAGATGTACGGAAGGGTTAAGGGTTGCGAAAGATGCGGGAGAAAGAGAGGAATAATCAGGAGATATGGACTCCATCTGTGCAGGCAGTGCTTTAGGGAGATAGCTGAGGAGTTAGGTTTTAAAAAGTATTACTGATAGGGGGTAGAACATGCAGCACGACCCGTTGTCGGATGCAATGTCCGCAATAAAAAATGCAGAAATGAAGGGAAAGAGAAAGTGCATAATAAAACCTGCATCCAGATTAGTGGGTAATGTCCTTAATCTGATGAAGGAAGAGGGTTATATCAAGGAGTTTGTTTACAGGGATGACCATAAAGGAGGTTACTATGAGGTTGAACTTAAGGGAACTATAAATGATTGTAAGGCTATCAAGCCGAGATATCCCATAAAGAGAGATGAAATGGAGAAGTGGGAATCAAGATATCTACCTGCAAGAGATTTTGG
>JAGGWT010000043.1 GCA_021163455.1 Thermoplasmata archaeon
GTTCCAGTGAGCGGCAAGGTGAATCTTGATGCTATATTATCGATAGTGCAGATGCCGCCAGGCATACCGGTTGCGGCGGTTGGCCTGGATAGAGGAGAAAATGCTGCTCTACTTGCTGTGGAGATTCTGTCCTTAAAATATGGGGAACTTGAAGATAAACTGAAGGAATATAGGGAGGAGATGAGAAGAAAAACCATAGGTGAAGTCGATGTTCGATCCTGACAGATTTGTCGATGAGGCTGTGAAAGATCTGAAAGAGCAGATCAAAGGAAAGGCTCTCATTGCATGCTCTGGAGGTGTAGATTCAACGGTATGTGCTGTTCTGGCGAATAGAGCGCTGGGAGAGAATCTCTATGCACTTCATGTAAACACCGGTCTTCTGAGGAAGGGTGAAAGTGAAGAGGTTAAAAAACTGTTTGAGCAACTGGGCATAAAACTGTACTATCTCGATGAGAGTGGCAGATTTTTTGAAGCCTTGAAGGGAGTTGTTGACCCTGAAGAGAAGAGAAAGATCATCGGAGAATTGTTCATAAGAATTTTTGAAGAGTTTGCAGAGCGACACGGCATAGAGTATCTCATACAGGGGACCATAGCACCTGACTGGATAGAGTCTGGAGATGAATTAAGAGAGACCATCAAGAGCCATCACAATGTTGGCGGTCTTCCAGAAAACATAAAACTCAAAATAGTTGAACCTTTGAGAGATCTCTACAAAGATGAGGTTAGAAAGGTTGCCCAGTATCTGAATCTGCCAATTTCTGAAAGACAGCCCTTTCCGGGGCCGGGATTCGCCATCAGGGTTGTGGGGGAAGTCACGAGAGAGAAAGTCGAGATAGTTAGGGAAGCATGCTCAATAGTGGAAGAAGAAATAGAAAAAGCGAGTGAAAGCGGAAAGATGGAGAGACCCTGGCAGTATTTTGCTGTTCTGATACCTGTAAAGACGGTTGGTGTTCACGGTGATAAGAGGGCTTATGGATACACTATAGCAATAAGAGCCATAGATAGTGTCGATGCAATGAGTGGCTCTTTCAGCAGGGTTCCTTATGATGTGCTGGACAGGATTGCCACCAGAATATCCAATGAGATGGGGGATAAAGTGACAAGAGTTGTTTATGACATAACAAACAAACCTCCTGCAACGATAGAGTGGGAGTAGTATGGTGACCAGGATATTTGTTATAGATAATGGTGGACAGTGGACACACAGGGAATGGCGTGTGTTGAAATATCTGGGCGTGGATGCTCGTATCTTTCCGAATAATACACCTTTTGACAAACTGGTCGAGGAGGGAGTTGATGGACTAGTATTATCTGGAGGGGCTCCCAGGATAGGTCTGAAGGAAGAGTTGGGCAGATGTGCCGAGTATCTCGATAGGGCGGATTTTCCTATACTCGGAATATGTGCTGGCCATCAGTTCATAGCAAGACATTTTGGAGGTGAGGTTCAGCCGGCCGAGGTTCCTGAGTTTGGGAAGGTCGAGATAATTATCGATGCGAAGCATCCGATTTTCAAAGGATTACCAAAAAAGAGTATAGCATGGGCATCCCACAACGATGAAGTCACTATCGTTCCACAGGATTTTGTGATACTCGCGCACTCAGAAAGTTGCAGAGTAGAAGCCATGGCGCATAAAGAGAGAGCTATTGTTGGTTTGCAGTTCCATCCTGAAGTGGAACACACCGAGTACGGGGCACAAATTTTTGAGAACTTTATCGAGATGTGCAAGGAGTAAAAATCATCCTTTTCTTCCTTCCCATCTCGGGAAAAGTTTGTGCTCAATATTTAACTGGTCAAGAATTTTTCCAACCACGAAATTCACCATATCGTCTATGGTGGAAGGTTTATGGTAGAATGCAGGCATAGCAGGCAGTACTATTGCTCCCGCCTCCCTTGCGGCAAGCATGTTCTTTATGGTTATCAAATCAAGGGGTGTTTCTCTCAATACCAGTATAAGTTTTCTTCCTTCCTTGAGGCAGTTTATGGCTGACCTTGCCATCAGTGTATCGGCGTATCCATTTGCCACCGCAGATAAGGTTTTAACGCTGCATGGCACGATAACCATTCCGTCTATCCTGAATGTGCCACTGGCGAGAGGTGAGAAAAAATCATCATTATCATACATTGCATTCACAAGTTTACGTAGATCCTCTTTCTTTACCCCTGTCTCATCTTCCAGAATTTTCTCTCCGGTTTCGGAGAGCAGAAGAATTGTATCAATATTTCTCTTATTGAATTCTTCCAGAAGCCTCACAGCATATATAGCTCCGGATGCGCCACTTATACCGACTACTATTCTCATACTCTTTTGCATTCCTTTATTGTTTTGACTATACTTGACAGTTTCCTCTCAAAGAACAGTTCCTCGAGAGCTGTGCCTGTCACTATTATATCTGCGCCGGCCATGACTTTCTCTCTCGCAGTTGATGGATCTCTTATACCACCACCCACTATCAGGGGAATCTCTATATTCTTCTTGACAAAAACTATCATTTCGCTTGGAACGGGTTCATTCGCCCCAGAGCCTGCTTCGAGATAGACAAATTTCATTCCCAGATACTGGGCGGCGAGCGCATACCCTGCTGCCGTGATAAAATCGTTTCTCTTTATCAGCTCAACCTCACCGACCTCTCCAACTTTCATGCCTGGCTCCACAACTATGTATCCCATAGATATTGGTTCTATCCCGAGTTTTTTGATGGTCATGGCACCTTTCATCTGCTCTCCGATTATGTACCTCGGATTTTTAGAGTTCAGTAGAGACATGAAGAAAATGGCATCCGCATACCTGCTCAGGGAGTTTGCGCTGCTTGGAAATAGAATTACAGGAAGTGATGATGCTGATTTTATCTCCTTGACGGTATCGTCAACCAGTTTCTCATCAGATACCGTTGAACCACCCACCATGATGGCTGTGCTCCCTACTCTCTCCGCAATCTCTGCCATTTCTCCAGCATCTTCAGGTGGTTGTTTATCTGGATCTATGAGTGAAAAATGCAGAGGATATTTCTCTAGCTCTTCCATTATGTAATCAAGAACCTTCATCTTCCATCGGATAGTGAAGAAATATAAAATAGTTTTGTCCTGTTGACTGGAGACAACGTTAAACCGATATTGATTCAACCCGGTTGTGCGTGAAAAATGACACAGGCGTCTCCCTGTACCTCGATGGAAAACTATTTAAATAACCTCTAACATATTTCATTAGACAATTTTATGGAGGTGGTAAGGTGCAGGGCAGCGAAGAGAGAGCATACTATGAACTCAGCGAACTGAAGGAAAGGGCACCAAAACTGTTCGGAATACCAACCGGAACAAAACTTGATGAAATGTTCTGGAAGGTGGAAATTGAGGGAGACAAACCTGTAAAGAAACCACTTGGAGGAATACCCCATCTATCAATCATCAATCTTACAGGCGTTCCAGATAGCGGAAAAAGTTTGCTCGCGGAGCAGTTTGCCCTCTATCAAGCCAATGAGGGTTATAAAGTGTTATTCATAACAGTTGAATCTCCAGCAAACTTCCTTTACACATCTCTCAAGGCAAAATCAGCGTATCTGGGGATGGACTTTGACAGAATATCGAAAAACATTGTTGTCATAGATGCATCCGAGAATCCTGAGCTGAGAGAAGACCCGAGGGCGTTTATGGATACGATGGCATATGCCATAAGAGAGAAGAAAACAACGAACGTCATAATAGACAGTATAACTGGCTTATACGAGCACAAGGAGATGATGGCGCGCCAGATAGTGAGGCAGTTCTTTAACTTCCTGAAGAAATGGAAGCAGACCGCTCTGTTTGTTTCTCAGAAAAGATCTGCACAGGGCGCAGAAACAGCGGAAGCAGCCGGAGGTCTGGCGGTAGCGCATATAGTGGATGGAAGCATTGTCATGGATAAGAAGCTCATAGAGACCAGATGGGACATAACGACGTTCAAATTACCTCTGGGAAGTGTCCTGAGAACCATAAGGATAGATGGATGCAGACTCACGGGTCATGATACGAGAACATGGGTTTTTGAGATTACTGAAGGTGGAACCATAAATATAATCTCCCCACTTGAGGAGTTTATAAAGAGGAAGGAGGTGATGTGAGATGGAGGTTATAAACGCCCCGGTGAAGGATATAGATATTGATGCTCTGGCGGAGCAGGTGTTTTACGAATCCATAAACATACTGGGTGGACTCAGAAAACTCATAGAGTACAGAAACCTGACATGGCTGCCAAGTCTGGCGGAGGCGGCGTACGCTGTGGTTATGAAAGAAGAACTGATGAAAACGCACAAAGAAATAGCATTTGACCTGGGATTGACTCCGCAAACTGTACAGAACATACTCAGAGCGGATGCACAGGAGGTTGAGAGATACATAAAGGGTGAGGTCGAAAAGGTGGATGAGCACAAGGCTGGAGGTATAGCAAAACTTGCTTACGAGAGGGTGAAGAAGGAAGGGAGAATAACAATGAGACAGAATGAATTAGAGGTTTTGGGTGTGGACTGGGCGATAAAGGTTCTGACGAGATTGAGAGGCGCTGACTTTCCGCTCGACAGAGAGCAGCTCATGGAAAGATTGAAGGGTGTGGTAATAAAAGGCAAACCCTTTGAGGAAATTATTGAGAAGATGGAGTTTCCAGTGAACAGTCCGGCAGAAGTTTTAAGAAAGATAAAAGAGGTTATCGGTTAATCATGCTTCCAGCGGTCTACGAGAATCTCTGTCCAGTGTGTGGCAGCGATTTGAGAGACAGAGATATAGATGCAGGAAAGTGTTTGATCAAGGGAAAATTTCTGTCATCGGTCTACCATAACAAGACGGAAGATGAAATAGAAAATCTATTCAGAGAGGTGATAGGGAAGCCGAGAGAGATTCAAAGGTTCTGGATAAGGAGGATATCCAGAGGGGAAAGTTTTGCTGCGGTTGCGCCCACCGGCATAGGCAAGACGGTATTCGGGCTGGTGGTCTCTCTTTTCTTTTCTCTGAAAGGGAAAAGAAGTTACATACTGGTTCCAACGACGATTCTTGCAAAACAGTGCAAAGAGAATCTGGAAAAGTTCTGCGAAAGGATGGGAAAGAGTATTGGGATAAATGATGAGGGTGAGGTCAGAATAGCATTCTATCATGGGAAGTTGGGGAAAAAGGAGAGAGAAAAGTTTGAGAGCATCGTGAAAGAAGGAAAATTTGAGATACTGGTAACAACGACACAGTTCCTATCCAGAAATTTTGATATGCTGAAGGACTTTGTTTTTGATTTTATCTTCGTTGATGATGTCGATGCCATACTGAAGGCATCGAGAAATGTGGATAGGATTCTTTCTCTATTAGGTTTCAGAAAGGTGGGAAAGGAATGGAAGGGAGAGAGAAAAGGTGTGCTGATGGTCTCGACGGCGACGGCAAAGAAAGGGAGAGCAACCATCCTCTTCAGAGAGTTGCTGGATTTCGACGTTGGCTCTTCCTTCTTCTCCATAAGAAACATAGAGGATATATTCATGGGCAGAGAAGATGTAAATGCAATAAGAGATGTCATGAGAACCATGGGAAAAGGAGGTATCATATATGCAAGGTCTTCCGAGGAAGCTGAAAAGTACTATGAAGAGTTAAAAAAGCACTTCAGGATAGGGGTATCCATATCGAAGAAAAAGAATGAATATGAGAAGTTTGAAAATGGCGAGGTTGACTTTCTGATAGGTACGGCATCATACTATGGTACTCTTGTGAGGGGTCTGGATTTACCGGAGAAGATAAGATACGTGATTTTCATCGGTGTACCCGTTATAAGAACGGATTACGATAGAATATCGCCCTCTCTGCTCAGAATACTGGCACTCTCGGTAAAGGATGATGAGAGGATAAGAGATTATCTCCCAATTCTGCCAAAACTGGAAAATTATCCGGATAAAATACAGGAACTTAAAGAACTGATAAGAGAGATTTACAAAAACAACATCAGCAGGGATTTTGTTATTGAGGGAGAGCACATAATCTTCCCGGATGTGAGGACGTATATTCAGGGTTCTGGCAGGGCTTCAAGATTAACTGTGAGAGGTCTAACGAAAGGTGCTTCTTTTATATTTGAAAATAACGAAAAAGTCATCCAGGCATTCAGGGAAAGAGCATCGTATTATGATATCGAGATAAAAAATGTCAAGGATGTTGATTTTGAAAGTTTAAAAAAGGAGATTGAGGAAAGCAGGAGCAGAAAGGTTGAAAGTATTGATCTAATAAGACCTGCCCTGTTCATAGTTGAAAGTCCAACAAAAGCCCGGCTCATATCAAGATTCTTTGGAAAGCCCAGCGTGAAGATATATGGGAATATAATTGCATATGAAATCCCCACAGAAAAATTCATTCTCATCGTGACAGCATGTCTTGGTCACGTTGTTGACCTCTCTACAGATAGAGGTTTTTACGGCGTGGAGATTGGAGAGGACTTTGTGCCGATCTATTCTTCCATCAAGAGATGTAAAAAATGCAACTATCAGTACACATCAGAGGGTGCCTGCCCGAAATGTGGAAGCAATGATATTCTTGACTCTAAGGACAGGATAGAAGATATCAGAAAACTGGCATCGCAGGCGGGATTGGTGATAATCGGGACAGACCCTGATGCTGAGGGGGAGAAGATAGCATGGGATATCCATAATTTCGTTTCCCCACTGGCTGAAGTGAAAAGAGCAGAATTTCACGAGGTTACCGTAAGAGCCATAAGAGAAGCTCTTCAGAATCTCAGGGATATAGACCTGAACAGGGTCAAAGCCCAGATTGTAAGAAGGATTGAGGATAGATGGATTGGCTTTACTCTCTCACATAAGTTATGGGAAAAATTCAACAAAACGAATCTCTCCGCCGGCAGGGTGCAAACGCCCGTTCTGGGCTGGATTATCGAACAGGAGAACAAATACAGGAAGAGAAGAGAGGTCAACATCCTTCCTGAACTGGGTATAGAGGTTGAGGGAGATTTTGATAAAGAGGTGGATGTGGAGGTTATCCTTTCCTCTGATAGAGAAGAGTTGAGATCCCCTCTTCCACCACACACCACGGATGAACTCCTCAGAGATGCCAGTAGAATTCTCAAACTCTCATCCGGCGAAACCATGAAACTGGCGCAGGACCTTTTCGAGAATGGTCTCATAACATACCACAGAACAGATTCAAATAGAGTGAGTGATGTTGGTCTCAGGATTGCAAAAGAATATCTGGGCGAAGATTTCCAAAGCAGACGATGGGGCACCGGCGCAGGTGAGGGGGCTCACGAGTGTATAAGACCAACCAGAGCATGGGACAGATACATGCTGCAGAGAATGATTTACGAGCGGGTGATATCTCCAGAAAATATAACAAAGAAACATCTGGCACTGTACGATTTGATTTTCAAAAGGTTCATGGCAAGTCAGTGCAAAGATTTCACCGTCAGGGTTAAGAGTTATCTCATAAAGATAGATGGAAGAGAAATCGAGGATGAAAGAATAGTTGCCGCAAGCGGCAGAGCGTTTGACCTATATCGAAACGTACACATCAAGAGAGAGATACCCGTCGGGAAGTACAGAACAAGGGTTGAAACGAGATTTGTTCCAGAGGGCTATCCCTACACCCAGGCGGATGTTGTTAGATTGATGAAGGAGAGAGGGTTGGGAAGGCCTTCAACCTATGCCACTATCCTGGAAAAACTGTTCGAGAGAAAGTACATTTATGAGAGAAACAGGTTTCTGTTTTCGACATCCCTCGGTAAGAGAGTGAATCACTATCTAAACAGCAGATACAGCGATTTTGTTTCTGAAGATAGGACACGTGTGCTTTACAGAAAGATAGACGAAATAGAAGAAGGTAAACTCGACTACAGAGATGCTCTGCGAGAGATGTATGAGGAGATAACCCGTATATAATAATCAGTGCATCAGTACGGGTACTTCTTACCGAGGGACTCAAGAGATGTTAGCGCCGCTATTGCGCCTTCGGCAGCAGATGTTATAACCTGTCTGATGCCGCCTGTTATATCTCCAGCCGCATATACTCCTCTCACACTTGTTCTCTGAAATCTATCAACTTTGACATATCCCTCTTCATCCATATCCAGATTCAGTATCTTTGCCAGTTTGTTTTCCGGTTCTTCTCCGACTGCTATGAATACTCCATCAATATCAAGCGTTTCTTCTTTACCATCAGTGATGTTTTCCATAACTATACTCTCGACATTTTCTCTGCCCTCTATCTTCTTGACCTTTCTGCTCAAAAGGATTTTTATTCCTTTTTCCTCCGCCTCTATCTGGAGAGCTTTTTCTCCTCTCAATGCATCTCTCCTGTGTATAAGATAGACCTCTTTGCAGCCGATTTGTTTGAGATAGATGGCATCGAGAAGAGCGGTATTTCCTCCGCCAACAACGGCAACCTTTTTTCCCCTGAAGAAGAAACCATCACAGGTCGCACAGTAGCTTACTCCCTTTCCCGCCAGTTTTTCTTCCCCATCAACACCCAGTTTTCGGGGGTTACTGCCCGTAGAAAGTATAACTGCTTTGATTTCATAGATATCTTTATCGGTCTCTATCAGAAAAGCATCGCTTGTTTTCTTGATGTTCTTAACTTCCTCGCCCATATGAATATCTGCATACCGTCTGGCATGCTCAATGAATCTGGTTGCCAGCTCCATTCCCGTTATCTCCTTAAATCCCGGGTAATTTTCTATCTTTGGTGCTGTAAACATCAAACCTCCACCAGAACCCTTGTCGAAAACCACAGTTTTAACTCCTGACCTGCCAGCATAGATTGCTGCGGTGCATCCTGCGGCGCCTGCTCCTATGATTGCAAGCTCATAGTTTTTGTTCATAATAACACCTCAATACTCTATACCCTCCACGCTCACTATTTCGGTTCTTTTGATCTCTTTCATTTCGGTGACAATATCTGCCAGTTCTATAATTTTTTCATTTGCATATCTCCCGGTGAGGATAAGGTTGGTTTCCTCCGGTTTATTTTTTATTAAATCCACAACATCATCAACTTCTATTAAACCGGTATGAATGGCTATGTTCACCTCATCCAGTATCATGAGGAATGGTTTTTCTTCGATTATTTTCTTTGCAAATGAAATGGCTTCCCTGGCTCTCTGCATATCCTCTTCATCGGGTTTTTCCAGATTAACAAATTTTCTTCTCCCGAACTGGTATATCTCGTAGTTGGGTAGAATCTTGCTTATCATGTATTCTCCCGTATTTTCCCATCCCTTCATGAACTGGATAATGACAACTCTTTTACCGTGAGCCGCACTTCTGAGCGCTATTCCAAGGGCCGCAGTAGTTTTACCCTGACCCTCGCCGGTGAAAACTATGACCCTTCCTTTCTCATCTTTATGCAACGATGCACTCATTCCACCCACATTCCTTACAAACCACGCAGTTTCCCTCATGGACGAGATATACGCTTCCACAGATCGGACATCTCTCCACCTTCTCGCTTCTCTTCGGGATTTTTTCTCTCTCCACCCCTTCTTCTGCTGAAATCACAGGAGGCTTGACCTCGATATCCTTGCCCTCCTCCCTGATTTTTATGTATCTCTTCATCCACTTGTTCTTATCCAGGATCTCTCTCAACAGTTTTATCGCATACTTTGAGGGTTTTGCTCTGTATTTCGCTTCCTTGCTTGAAGGTACTGTCAGAACCTGTTTGCTCTTTGAGCCATCCCTGTATATCGTAACTCCCTTGCATCCAAGCGCGTGAGCGATTAGATAAGCCTGCTTCACATCTTCAACACTAACATCGTTGGGCATGTTAATCGTCTTGGAGATCGAATCGGTCGTAGCCATCTGCAGAACGGATTGAGCCACGAGATGGTCAAGCCAGTGGATATCATAGGATGTTACAAAAACCTCTCTCAAACTTTTCGGGATTTCGTTCAGACCCTGTATGCTACCATGGTTCTCGGCTATCTTCTTAAGCAATTCTTCACTGTACAAACCTCTTTCCTTGAGTTTTTCCTCAAAAACGGGATCAACGTAGAAGAACGTTCCGGCAGTTACCTTCTTTTCGTAAACAAGAGCGAATATTGGCTCTATTCCGTTGCTTGTATCTGCTATCATTGATATCGAACCCGTGGGTGCCATCGTGGTGACCATCGCATTTCTGAGACCGTACTTTCTTATCTTCGTAACAAGTTTATCCCAGTCCTGGCTCCAGAGTTCTCTGCGGTAGTAGATTTCTATAGGAAGTTTTCCTTCTGGATAGTCGGTTTCTCTGAACAGCGGAAACTCTCCTCTCTCACGAGCAAGTTTCACAGATTCCTCGTATGCATTGTATGTCAGGAATTCTGCCAGCTTCCTCATGAAGTCAAAACCCTCTTCAGAATTGTACCTTATGCCCAGTTTAAACAAAAGGTCGGCGAGTCCCATTATTCCGAGACCTATTCTCCTTGTTTCCTTGGTTGCCCTATCAATGGCTTTTACAGGATAGTTGTTTATAGTTATCAAATTGTCAAGTGCTCTTGTAGCGAGATGTATAACTTCTCTGAAAAATTCCCAGTCAAACTCCTCTCTCCCTCCTTCCTTTTTAACAAATTTTGCAACATTTATGCTTGCAAGATTACAGGATTCGTACGGGTACAGTGGCTCCTCCCCACACGGGTTTGTTACTCTTATAGGGCCACCTCTTGCATTCATGAGAACGTTCCTTCTGTTTATATTGTCAAAGAACAGAACTCCTGGGTCAGCAGATAACCAGGCATGGTACGCTATTGAATGAAACAGGGTATTCGCATTAACTTCCTTCCACACCTTTCTGGTTCTCGGATTGATCAGAGGATAATTTGCATTGTTAGCCAGATACTCCCAGAAGTCATCCCATATGCCAACGGATATGTTGAAATTCTCCAAGATACCCTCTCTCTCCTTTGCCGAAATGAACTTTTCTATGTCGGGGTGCCATATCTCCAGAATGCCCATGTTTGCTCCTCTTCTCACACCGCCCTGTTTAACAACATCTGATACGACATCTATGATTTTCATGAATGAAACCGGTCCAGATGCCTTCCCCATAGTAGATCTTACCAAGTCCCCCTCCGGTCTTATCTTGGAGAAATTTATTCCTGTGCCGCCGCCGGCCTTCTGGATGAGAGCAACTTCCTTTGCTGTTTCCATTATGGATTCTATGCTGTCCTCTATGTCAAGAGTGAAGCATGCAGATAACATCCCCAACCTTCTTCCAGCATTAACCAGAGTCGGTGTGTTTGGTAAGAAAATCTGGTTTACCATCAGGTCGAAGTATTTATCTGCGAGTTGTTCATATCTGTCAAAAGCCCCACTTTTCAGCATCGCCATGAGTTCGTCAAAACTCACCTTCATCTTTCCTTCATTTGCGAGTTCTTCATAGGCAGAGATGAACCTCTCCAGATGCCATTTTGTGAGTTTGTATTTACCTATGCTTATCTTTCTATCGAGAGCATCGAGATTGCTGAGATAAGATGACAAAGCTATAGGTGGCTTGTAACCTCCATCTTTACTGTAAACCCTCTCATCATACAGGATTTCAGGTAGAACAATAGTGATTGCAACCCTCTGGAAGAGTTCCTTAGGGGATTCTATAATATTTCCTTCCTCGTCCCTTATTAAATAACGGTACGCCAGTACCCTGAGAGCATTCACACTGAATTTTTTGTCTATCTCATCCAGGCTTTCCTTATTCAGAATTTTTTTCTTTTCTTCTCTTATCTCGGCTTTCTTCTGTCTGTAGAGAATATAAGCCTTTGCGGTTCTCGCATGACCATGCTCTATCAGTATTTTTTCAACTATATCCTGGATTTCCTCAACCGTGGGTATTCTCCTTTCCCCATATTTTTTCTCAAGTTCCTTCACTACCTGGTCCGATAGATATTTTGCTCTCTCTCTGTCCCTGCCTCCCACGGCCTGCGCCGCTTTGAAAATTGCATTTGTTATTTTTTCCTGGTCGAAATCGACTATTCTTCCGTCTCTCTTCTCTATTTTCTTTATTTTACCCATCCTACCCCCCTCTCAAATGTCAGAACTCAAGATCCTCATCATTGCTGTACGCTCAGCGAGGGTTCGCTCATCATCCACCGATAAAAGCGGCTACCGAGATTTAACGATTTTGGTTGGTTTCAGGCATTTTCAAAGAATCGAGATTCCTTTCACGATCAGGATTTTGTCGAACATCAGGAGAACCAGTCCAATCAGCGCAAGCAATGTTAAGTTAATCCAGTACACAGATGTTACCTGATCTATCTTGAGCCTCGCCACACCAACTCTTACCATGGTGACGGCAAAGAGTATCACAAGGAATAATTTGAACAGATAGAACAGAAAATCAACGATGTAAGCCCCTATTCCAGAAAGCGAAAAGAGAGGTGAGAGATTGTAGGGGAAGAACAGTGCTACAACAAGCGATGCAACCACTATGGTTTTCACAGCATCGGCAAGATAGAACATGGCCAGATTTCTACCAGAGTACTCGGCAAGTAAGCCCTCCGCTATCTCCGTTTCTGCCTCCGGCACATCAAACGGTATCTTTGATAGCTCTCCAGGTGTTATCAGGAGAAGGACCAATAGCAATATCAAGCATCCCACTATACCAACAACCCCAACGTTGTTCCATATCGGATTTGAGGATATTGATACGAGTGAAAATGGGTTTGAAACCGCTGCTTCTTTCAATCTCCATGCCAGAGATACGATAACAACGGCGAGAGGAAATTCCAAGGACATCATCAGAACCATCTCTCTCTGTGCACCAATTGTAGCGTAAGGTGAACCTGATGCAAATCCACCCAGTATCATGGCAAGAGATGGTATGATTAAGAGATATAGAATAAGTATAAGGTCACCCTCTGTAGAAAGTATGGGTCCAAAACTCCCCATCGGGAGGTATAACAGAATAGTTATGGAGGATGCAAGTGCAATTACGGGAGATAAATTGAACAACCACTCTGTAGCATGTTTCGGTACAATGTTCTCTTTCAGGAAGAGCTTTATTATATCTCTGAATGGTTGTCTTACAGGTGGCCCGACTCTGGACTGCATACGGGCGGCTATCTTTCTATCAATACCCTTATAAAACAAAGCAATAATGATTGCGAAAACCCCTATTACTATCGCTCCAAACACGGCTTTGAATATCTGATCCACCACCTCTATCAATTGATCAACCCCCTTGCCATCTCTATCAGATCACCCCCACAATGAAGAAGACCACAAGCAGGATCGCAGATACACCTACAAACCATGCAACATAGTCATTTATTATTCCGGTATGATATTTCCTCAGAACATCATAGTATCCCTCCAAAGCTCGCATAAATCCCCAGTATATGTTTCCTGCTCTTATGTGGAGGGCATTCTCATCAGGAACATCCATACCGGAAAGGAAAGGCTTGGTTTGTTCTCCCCCTTTATAATCTGATCTCCCAAATGCGCGTATTATATATACTATGAGGATTGCAACTACAAATGCCAGCAACCATATCACGGGATCCCAATATCCACCAGGTGTA
>JAGGWT010000004.1 GCA_021163455.1 Thermoplasmata archaeon
AAAAACCCACCCTCTCCCCTTTTTCTATAATGGCCTGAGTAACCATTCCACCAACTTTATATCCGCTCTCTTCGAGGTCTTTAACAACTTTGATGAGGGTTTCTGTTTTCCCAACACCTGGTAGACCTGTTATGCCTATCTTTGGAATATCGACCATTCATAACCCGTATGCGTTATTAATTTAGAATATTTTTGCTTATCATAGAATTTTGAGAGAAATATCAATTATGGATTTGGAAAACTTTCATGCATAAGTAAACCTTTTTACTTTCCTATAATTGTGTATAGGTATTCATCACTCTCAATCACGCGGTGGGAAATTGTCATCGAGATAGGAATACAAGGGTGATGAGAGCGGATGGCTCGGTAAATTGGTACACTACATTCTGCGTGAACGTAATTCGATAATGTTGAGCTCGCCCGGATAGCCATCGATCATATGAGGTATTGTTGCACCCCATGCTCCTCCTCTAATTTTGTACAAAAGTTGAATAAATACATATTCAAGGAAAAAGTGGATTGTTCCGTTTACAATTGCCCCTACTAATCGATTTGCCACTGTCTGATTTTCTGTTTCTTTATAGAAATAACTTGCGACTATAAAATAGAGCCACAAGGAAAACCACATTGCTGAAATCACAGCGTATATTTTAGGTCTAGCCCACCAGAATGCCTCTTCTGCTGAGATGAAGCCATCGTGATTTCTATCCTTTTTGCTGCCTCTCCACTGACCCAACAAGCCCATTGCCATACCTGTAGTCAGTGGTCCACCAAAGAAAGGAGTAACTCTAGAGATTGTTTCACCGAGAGCATTTACCAAAACCACTCTACCAAAGCTGTAAATATCCTTTGAATGTGAAGAATTCAGATCATCCCCCAAGTCTCTGGAAAAATTACTCGCCTCTTCTGGGTCAATTATTCCATCCTTATTAACATCAAGAGTGAATTGATCTTTTGCACTCTTTTCAATTAATCCTCCGCTGAGACAACATTCCAGGATGATGCACTGCCCCTTACAAAGAATATTATCAAACTTCTCTCCAAGTTCGTCATCCCTTATATAATTATGGAGTTTTCCACTTTCATCTATATAAGTATCATAAGGGCATATCACTTCATCCCATCTGTCCCAAGGCTTCCACCATCTCATCTCGTCGCCATCATCGTCCTCCACTGATGAGCCATGACCCTGCCATGCGAATAGAAAGATATCATCACCGTCAACCTTTTTTGCCATGTAATCCAATGCCCTGAGAATGTTTTCTCTTGTTGCTCCTCCCACTGTCAGTGATGGGTGGAATACATCGGTTTTATCGTTAAACAGTACAATTATATTCTTTCGTTTCCAGTTAGGTGCTGCTAAAAGTGACCACAATAAAAATCTCTGTTGAGCCCAGCCTATTGGTATATCATTCACCAGATCTTTGTATTTGATACAGCCTGCAATTATTGCATAGTATTCGGTTTTACCATCACCTGATTTTGGATAACTATTTTCTACGATGATATTTTGCAGGATTCTTGCACTACCAACTGATGGTGAAAACACCGTACCAGTAAAAATGCATGCCAGACATATTACTACCACCTTTCTTAATTTTGTATTTTTGTGTGGTTTCATGTTCTCACCTAGATGAAGGTTCCGGGGAAAATTTTATACTCTTTTCAAAAATTTTTGATAAAATGTCCAAAACCATAGCCAAGATATACGATATCGCTGCTATTTCAAGTCCAATTATTGTCATCCTTACACCCAAGACGAGCATCGTGTGACCAATTGTTCTTAATCCTAGTATTAATAGAAATTTTCCGATTATCGTAATCAATACACCACAGTATTCTACAATCGTTCCCGATGGGAAGACATTCTTCAGCAAGAATTCGATCAATTTATCTATATCTTCATTTAGGCCTCTACTATAAGAAATATCCGAATGGTCTCCAGCCAGATTTGTTTCATTATAGAAAGAAGATAGTTTCTGAAGACCCTCGTACTGTGACAACCTTTTTTGATAGATGGTTGTTTCGGCATGTGCATCAAATATTGCGCCAATCAATACTATAAGAGATAATATTCCGAAATATTTGACTGTCTTTTTCATCTATGCTTTTAATAGTTTTTGCGATATTTAAATATTTATTTTCAGTTGGCACTTCGAAATTAATTGTTGGAAGTTTTTTAAGCTATCATGGTAATGTATAGCACGAATAGTGTTTTTTGAGTTTACCGTCAACCCATTATCTTTCCCGAGAGATTCAGGATAAAATCCGAAAGGAGATGTTAATGTTTCTGAATAAATTTAATTCTTTTCTAGGATACGTCCCTCTGGAGAGTGTCTGGAAATGGTCTCATCAATGTTGATGTTTTTAATTCCTTACAGCCCCCAGATGGTAAAACCCTTGCTCCGAAGAGAAAGGTTTAATTACACCATATCTATTCCTATACTGGGGTGAAGAGAATGGTGTATAAGCATGGTGAGTGGACCCTGTATAAGAGGGATGTAAAGCTCAAGGGAGGAAAGTGGCAGACTATTTACTTCTTCAGCAGAAGAACCCCCAAGAGCGGGGAACCTTGCGATCTACCAGATGGCTACGAGGTTGGAGTAAACAAGAGAACAGGTCTTCCTTTCTTGAGAAAGAAGAGATAAAAATAAAAATCCCTTTCTCTTTTATTTTTTATATCGTATGAAAGTTTGGAATACGGAGTGCAGGATATATATCATACTTGGTTTGTCCATCCTCCTCATACTTTCGACAGACATTCTGGTTTTTAATTCCCTTCTTGATATCCCGGCCACCAGGTCAATTGTCCTGAACAGCGTCAAGGAAGATAACAAGGTGTACCACGATGCGCCAATACCTATTATAGATGGCATCGATTCAGATATTATTAGTGTATACAACCACTGCACACTGCATCTCAATGCATCCAGAAGTTACTCCAGAAATGGAGATATCGTAAAGTTCGTGTGGCAGGTTAATGGTGATGGTTTCTTTTACGGTAAAACGCTTGATCTTAAAATCGATGAAAAAATAGATGGGATATCAGTTGATAAGCTTCCTATTATATATGTCCTGCTCACAGTTGTGGATGAAAAGGGATTTGCTGGAGCAAAAGAGATTCTGATAAGGGTTTTGCCGGACAGACTTTACCTTTCAAAGGGCGAATTATCAATCAAGAAAGAAAACGATATGGAAAGGGTTGCCCTTCATCCGCTTTCTGGAACAACTCTGACGTACATGCTGCCGGAAAGTATGGATTTTCCTCCCTGCAGAATCAAACTTAACATGGATATCAGAAGAGGTATCATTTCTAAGATTTTCAGAGTGGAGCTTTATGGCCTGACAGAAGATGGTGATTCTGTAAAAATTGGCGAAAAGAAATATTTCCTCATCAACAGGGGAGATATCGAGGCATACGGTGAAATCGAAAAGAATAACCGATTTAAAGGTTTCCAAATCAGAATAAAAGGGTTCTCCTTGAAGAAAATAGAAATTGATTATTCAAACAGCTACATCGAGTTTTCGGCACAGGCTTGATTAACCAAAATTTTACCCTCGCGATGAAAATCCTCTCGCTTTCTGCGATTTCTAAGGGCGAAATGTTTAAATTTATATTATGTATATTTAATTTAAGCAGGGGGAGAAAAGATGGTAGGTAAGAGTGTTGTAGAGAAGACTGTTTTGCTTACCATGATAAGCATTGTCATTGCAGGACTAACTGTACCAAGTGTTGCGGTATCAGGGACAGAAAATCTCACTGTTCCTTACAAGGATGTACCAGAGGCTGAGGTTATACTATCTACAAGCTTCGAGGAAGAATGGGTGCTGGATGAAGATAATGATTACGTGGCGCCGCCGGGCTGGGATGTCGATGGTATCTGTAAAAGCCACCAGAGGAATCTAGAGTGGGCAACACACTACTGGAATGACCTGAGGGATGATGAGAGTTTCTATCATCTATCGCACTCAGGTACAAGCTCAGCATGCGTCTGGTGGAGCGATGGATATGGAGAGGCATCGGATGTTGGCATAAAGCAGAATGAATGGCTAATCACACCAGAACTGGACTTTTCAATGTACACCTCTGTAAATCTGACATTCTGGAGCATATACTACTGGAATTCAACCTGCAGAAACCATGATTATGTAAAGGTATCGACCGATGGAGGAGAGACGTGGGAAACAGTTGCTGATCTGGTGCACGAAGAGGAATGGTGGCTCGGCGGAGAGGATGAAGGATGGGAAGAATGGAACCACTATGAGTATCCCATAGTGATAGATCTCTCAGAGTATGCAGGTGAATCCTCTGTTAAGATAGCGTGGAACTACAACTACACAGGAGAAGCAGGAAGTCGTGCCATATGGATAGTCGATGATGTTGAAATAAAAGGTATACCTGATGCAACTCCACCATCGGTTTCCATAGAGAAGCCAAAGAAAGCGATTTATATCGGTGGTAACGCTTTGATTCCTTTCCCGATAACAATTGTGATTGGCAAGGTAAATGTAACTGTCAATGCAACCGACAATATCAAAGTGAAACAGGTTGAATTTCTGCTGAATAATGAAACAGTTCATGTGGATGACAGTGCTCCATTCACGTGGACATGGGACAAAATCCAGTTTGGAGCATTCAAACTGAAAGTGATAGCCACGGACGGTGCAGGAAACACAGCATCTGAAGAGATTCTGGTCCTGAAGTTCTTCTAACTCTCCTCTCTATCTCTTTATTTTTATTCAGAGAGTTAACCAATCGTTATCAAAACTCAATCCTCGAAGCAGTATTTCTCGTAGCACACAATCTCTTCCAACTTTTTCCTTCCGGTTAATCTGGGACCTTCCTCTCTGGGATATCCCACTGTGAGCAGAGCCACAACCTCCTTGTTTTCTGGAATGTTCAGAATCTCTTTCACCTTATCCTCATAAAACGCACCAATCCAGCATGTGCCGAGACCGAGTTCTGTAGCCTCGAGTACAATGTGCTCCATTGAAATGCCAAGATCTACTTTATACCATCTGCTCACCGATGGATCAGCCAGTCCGACGATAATCACGGGTGCCTCACCAACAAATTTCTGTCCCTTGCATGCATCTACTAGAAGTTCTCTCGTTCTTTTATCAGTAACAACTATGAATCTCCATTCCTGTCTGTTCTTGGCGGATGGCGCCAGGCGCGCTGCTTCGAGGAGTTTCTGAATTTTTTCTTCCTCAACCGGTTTATCTCTATAAGCTCTCACGCTTCTCCTGAGTTTTATGGCTTCAAACACATCCATTTCACTCACCCAGAATCTTTACTACCAATTTCCTTTCTCTACTTCTAACATCCATCTCTATAAAAACTATCTGCTGCCATGTTCCATGAATCACTCTACCATTGGAGATAGGTACGGTAAGACTCGGTCCAATTATGCTTGCTCTCACATGGCTGTGACCATTGTAATCATGCCAGGTCTCATGATGGTGATAGTACTCATTTTTTGGTGCTATCCTCTCCAGAGCTATCGGAAGGTCTTTTTTCAGTCCTGGCTCGTATTCTATTGTGGTTATTGCGCCGGTTGAGCCAGGGACAAATATGCACGCTATTCCCTCCTTTACCCCTGATTTGCTGACGATTTTCTGAACATCATCTGTTATGTCGATGATATCATTTTCACCCTTTGTTCTTACGGGTATCTCATCCTGATAGACAATCATGTGCTCTCACCCAGCTTTATGTAGGCATCATAGACCTGAATCAAACCATATCCGTATCTATCATTGTGCTTTAAACCATTTCCCCAGTAAATCTCTTCACCGCCCACCTTTTTCGCGGTCTCCGCAAGCACCTCTTTAACCTTCTCTATTCCCTCCTTTCCGGATTTTTTGAGATCAGGATACGCCTCAAGGATGAGTGCCAGCGAGCCGGCAATGAATGCAGCTGAAATCGATGTGCCGCTTTTAATGATAGATGCCCAACCGGTTA
>JAGGWT010000061.1 GCA_021163455.1 Thermoplasmata archaeon
GAGGAGAATGTTCTCAGTTCGTGCTGGAGTCCCGCACCTGTTTCCAAAATTTGGAGGGGATACAATGGCATCACAACCACTGCAACCATCACGGATATCCACAGTATTACTACCGCCCGGTTCATGAAATTATCTATACATCTCCGCGATATATATAAGAGACGAAAATGTTAGGTATATTCCTAACACATTATTTTCCGCTCTGCTCTATATACAGAGCATCAAAGGTATCTTTTCTCCTCCAGAGTTTTCCAAAGGAAAAAATCATGAGAACTACAGATACCGATACGAGTAACAGTCCGATGTAAAGGTAAAATGGGTCCTGATAAAACACCTCTGCATTCATCTTTATGGCTCCTCCTTTCATGAAGGTAATATTGGTTTCATTGCCTTGAGTTACATTTGAGGTTATGCCATATTCAGCCATGCTGTTGTTAACAACTGTGATGTTAAACGACTCGATATACACATTCTGAGGGTTTGTTTTCAGGAGGGTCTGATTCCTGATATAACTCCTGAGATAATCCTTTGGAAGGATTTCTATCCCATTCCCTGATTTTATTTGATCAGGTGATTGCTCAGCAAGGGCGCCGGCGGCTCCGCCTTGGACATATTGCGGTGTTGGCATCTCACCTTCTATTTCAACATGAAAACCGTTTCCATATATCAGTATCTGTGAGACCCCAAAAAACAGGAGGAACATGGATATACAGAATGTTATGATGATTTTGGTGTTATCCGGATGTAGCAGAGAAGAACCTTTCCATGATAGTTTATAATATATCCACTTGTGTCCTTCTCTTTCTATCTTTTTAACAAGGTCTGCCTCAACGAGTTTGTTCATATGTTCAAGCACAGTTGTTTTGCTGAGTCCGGTTGCTCTTGCAATCTCCGAGAGATTCATCTTTCTTCCATCGAGGGTTTTCAGGATTTTCAATCTTGTTTCTGATGCCAGCACCTTGAAAGTATCTTTGTCAATAACAACCTTTGTCATTTTCAAAAGGGTTTAAACCTAACCACTTAAAATGGTTTTGTTTTTGTTAGGTACAAACCTAATGATTGTTGCGTCTGCATATCTGCGATCAAATTCATTAATTTAATAAACTGTCTGAGCTTTACGACAATGGGATTGGGATGCACATGGAGAGGGATGTAAATAGATGTATGGCTTTTGGGCGAGTGAGGAACAGGGTTGACCTCGTTGGTGTCGTCACAAAGATGGATAAAAGATTCGTTTGTCTTAAGATACCAAATTTCAAAGGTTGCCTGGAGTATCCATCTAATCTCGTCGAAATAATGGAAGGAAATGATTTAATATCCACAAGAGAGCCGTAACATTTAAAGCCATCCTTTGAACTTAAGAGAAGCATGACTCCAGGATTGCTAAGGGTTGACCTTCACATTCATTCATGTTACTCTGAGGATGGAAATGGAACACCGAAGGAGATTGTGAAATCTGTCAGGAAAAGAGGTCTGAATGGAATCGCCATAACGGATCACAATACAGTTAAAGGTTCTCTGAAAGCTCTTCGCTTTAGAAGTGATGATTTTGTGGTTATTCCTGGAGAAGAGGTTTCAACGCTCAATGGTCATCTTCTTGTATATGGCATAAAGGATGATCTTCCTAAAGGCAAAAGTATAGAGGAGACGGTAGAGATAGCAATAGATGAAGGTGGTGTACCTGTAGTTCCGCACGTTTATCGTCTCTTTTCAGGTATTAAAAAGAGGAATTTACTGAAAATCAGGAAGCATGTGGGCGCCATGGAGGTATTCAACAGTTGCAGCTGGAAAAGGGTCAATAAGAGAATGTCAAAGCTTGCAAAGAGGTTTGGTTTTGGAGGAACCGGAGGAAGTGATGCCCACTCACCTGAGTACGCTGGCTACGCCTATACGCTGATAAACACCACCGATCTCAGTCTGGATTCGATACTGACGGAGATAGAGAAGGGTAGAACATGGGGTGTAGGACAGTGCCTGCCGCTCAAGGTAAAAAAGGACAGAGCGGTTTTAGCAGTTAAACAATTTTTTCAGAGAGGTTTTAAGAAAATTTAGCGTCGTATTTTCCCTCGTCTATTTCTTTCTGCACCTCTTTTGGGGATTTTCCCTCCACTGTTACGCCAATTGATACGCAGCTTCCCAGAACTTCCTTGACCTTCCTCTTCAAATCCTTTCCCAATAGGTCACCGTGCTTCATCTTTGCTATCTTTATAACCTGGTCCATTGTGAGATTACCAACTTTCTCCTCCCTTGGATTTGATGAACCCTTCTCTATGTTGAGTTCCCTGAGTATGAGAGCGGTAACTGGAGGAGTACCGACCTCTATTTCAAAACTCTTGGTTTTTGGATCGACGATAACTTTCACGGGTACTTTCATTCCATCAAATTGTTTGGTTTTCTCGTTTATCGCGTTAACAACCTGCATCACATTTACCCCAAGTGGACCAAGGGCGGGGCCAAGTGGTGGTCCTGCGTTGGCTTTTCCTCCCTCAACCAATACCTCTATCGTCTCCGGCATTTTTTATCCCTCCTCTCTTTTCCTGACCACTCTAACCTGGTCTCCTTTAACAGTTATGGGTATGGGAACAACTGAGTCGAACAATTCTACGGTTATTTCCTCCTTTGAGGCATCTATATGTGTCACCTTTGCCATTTCTCCCTTGAAAGGACCTGCAATCATCTCAACAATATCTCCTTCCGTTATCTTCTCAACAGAGGATGCTGGGGTCAGGAACTTCTCCATCTCCTCTACCGGGATGTTTCCTTCGAGCATTCCTCTGACGTAGGAAATGGCTTTGATCATCTTTTTGACTTCATCAGCCTTGTATGCCTCCACAAACACATATCCTCTCAGTTCCGGTGTGACCAGTATGGATAGTATGTTTTTGTCACCCGTCTTTTTCACTCTACCTTTAAGCAACTCCGCAACATTCCGCTCCTTTCCTATCTGGGTTTTTATTGAGAATATCTTTGGTCTCTCAAATAACTCTTCTTCCCCCATCAATCCCCACCTAAATACCAAGTAGAGACATTACCCATGGAGCCACAACCTGTTTCACTATGTAGATAACGAATCCAATTCCTCCTATGATGAACATTCCTCCCATCGTTATCTTCAGTGTTCTGTTATACTCCTCGCTGGTTGGCTTCCTTGCCATCTTTATCACTCTACCATACTTTCCCTTGCCTACGCTGTGGAATTTGTTCTCTATTTTTCTCTGCACTTCCCACGCCTTATCAATTATACTCTTCCTTTCCTTCATAAGATTTCATTAACCAGGATGAAATATTCCTATATAAACTTTGGTGAGAAATGGGGCTTTAAAGAGGTTCACGTACTGAAATTTGATGCTGAATTCTACGGATAGAGAGTGAGGTTTTTCCAACTCCAAAATCGTCAATTGACGTATTTAGATTAGACAAATAAATAAGATAGTAAGATGATTTAGACTTATGAGTGAAAAAACGTCCAGGATACCAGGATTTTATAAACTCGGAATGGAAGAGAGATTGAAAAAGGTGGCAGAGTTTTCCAATCTGGAAAAGGAAGAAACGGAATGTTTTCTGAAAGACGGCAAACTCTCCTTGGCTATAGACAAAGAAATAGCCGACAGGATGATTGAAAATGTTATAGGGATATATGAACTTCCCATAGGGATAGCAACAAACTTTCTGATAAATGGAAAAGATTATCTCATACCTATGGCAATAGAAGAGACCAGCGTCGTCGCCGCCGCCAGCAACGCTGCAAAGATTGCGAGGGTGAGAGGGGGATTTAAAGCAGAGGCAAGTGACCAGATAATGATCGGTCAGATTCAACTTCTGCACATACCTGATATCGATAAGGCAATAAACAGGATTCTAAAATCAAGAGAAAAACTTCTGGAGATTGCAAACAATCAGGATAAAGTTCTTGTGAGTCTTGGTGGTGGAGCCAAGGACATAGAGATAAGAAAGATTGGAAATGGTGAGATGCTCGTTGTTCATTTGCTTGTGGATGTGAAGGATGCTATGGGTGCAAATGCTGTAAACACAATGGCAGAGGCTGTTGCACCAATTCTTGAAGAGCTCACTGGAGGAAGAGCGAGATTGAAAATTATCTCCAACCTCGCCGACCGGAGATTGGTACGAGCCACAGCCGTTTTTGATAAAAAGGCAGTGGGTGGAGAAGAGGTTGTGGATGCGTTCCTAGAAGGATACATGTTCGCAGCAATGGATCCATACAGAGCCGCCACACACAACAAGGGCATAATGAATGGTATAGATGCCGTTGTCATAGCAACTGGAAACGACTGGAGAGCTGTAGAGGCTGGAGCACATGCCTATGCTGCAAGAGATGGTAGATACAGGCCCCTGACCAGATACTGGAAGGACGAAGAAGGTAATCTGGTCGGAGAAATAGAGCTACCTATGGCCATAGGTGTGGTAGGTGGAGCAGTTTCTCTGCACAGAAAAGCCCAGATATGCAGAAAGATTCTTGGAGTTAAAACCGCAAAAGAGCTGGCAGAGGTTCTGGCGAGCGTGGGTCTTGCTCAGAACTTTGCGGCTCTTCTAGCTTTATCAACTGTTGGCATACAAAAAGGTCACATGGAGCTACACGCCCAGAATATAGCTGTTATGGCGGGAGCAAAAGGGGATCAGATAGATGAGATAGCACAGCGCATGATTAAAGAAGGAAAGGTGAGGCTGGATAGAGCCAAAGAGCTGTTGAAGGAACTGTATGGTAATTGAAGCTGCTTCACAATGAAAACAATTGATTTAAAATATGTACTTTGGTCACGATAGAAAGTGAGAGAAATAATGGGATAAAAATTATATATTATCCGGTGGTTTTGAAATCATGCGGTGGAAATGGGTCACACTTTGCTCTGCCACAGCAATACTCATCCTGCTGGCTAACACCATTCCAGCCTGCGTTGAGGGGGCACATGTGGAGAAAACGCTTAACGAATGCAGACTCCCAACAGGGATCCTCTCTGGTGAATTTAATGAAAGTGTATCGTTGTCTATACTTGCATTCACAATGGCTCTGCTCTGTTATACCGGAGGGGTTCTCTTAGAGAGAAAGGTTGGCATGATGAAGCCATGGATTCTTGCGATTTTCTGGCTTGGTCTGGCTTTCGAAGTATGCGGTGCTATCCCCATGTTCAGAAGAAGTGAAGGGAACATAACATTCCACGGAATTGTTGGAGCGATTGGCTTGCTGCTGATTATCCTCCACAATACAGGAGCCACACTTGCTGTCATGGGAGGATGGGATGCTGTACTGAAACTGTTTCCAAAGTTCAGTACCCTTGTATACGTAATCTGGGTTGTTGCATTTATCACAGGTATGATAGCAGGAATGAAAGGTGAAGAGGAAAAGTGGCAGAAGATTATAAATGCAGCATAACCATAAAAAATTCCAAACAAAAAATTTATGAGTGATGGAAGCATGCATACTGCCATGCATTCACCTGATAACATGGAGTATAACCTAAAACAGGGAGAGGTGGGTGCTAACTTGTTGGATGAAAATACCGACAAATTATGGAAAAATTCTAGAGAATGGTTTGAAAAATCGGTGAAGGACCTCAACTCCGGAGCGTATGATTCAGCTTTGTCGTCAGCTTTTCAGGCAATGAGTTATGCAGTAAAAACAATACTTTCGAAGGAAGGAAATGTTGTAGACAATCCCGCCGCCCTGAATTCAATGTTCAAGAAGTGCGCCGAAGAGGGTAGAATCGACTACGAGTGGTTCACTCTCTTCAACAGAATGCAGTATCTCTGCCAGAAGCAACCAGCAACGTCAAAAGAAAAAGCAGAAATGGCCATAGAGGCGGTGAAAGATTTTCTAAATCACGTGGAAGATTTAATAAAGAGAAACAAAGGATGGTATCATCGAAAAGGCTAATCCCTAAACTACCTCACCACACCTCGTAAGCTCTTCTCTCGCCCATATCCCTCGAGAACAGTTTTAGGGCGTCCTCTCTCATTTCTTCTGGATAACCATCCGGGAAGTTTATACAGCCTGTGCAAACATCAAAGCCAATCGCTTCTTTTAGGGATTTTATGCTTATGTATGCAAGAGAATCTGCTCCTATCTCTTTTGCTATTTCATCCCAATCCTTTATGCTCCCATCCTTCTTTCTCGCTATGAACTCCTTCTTGCTTCGCATATCTATTCCGAGATAACATGGAGCTATAAGTGGAGGACAACCTATTCTGACATGCACCTCCTTTGCGCCCGCTTCGCGGATGCCTTTCACGAGTCTTCTCATGTTTGTTCCTCTCACTATCGAATCATCGACAATCACCACTCTCTTTCCATTGAGAACAGCTCTTATGAATGATATACCCTCCTCAACAATTTTGTCTCTCTCTGTCTGTGTCTGCTGGATGAAAGATCTCTCATACTTATCTTTCATTATTCCCTCATCTATCGGTATGCCAGACTCTCTCGAAAATCCTATTGCATATCTTCTTCCGGATTCTGGAACAGGTATCACAACATCAGCATCAACCGGTGCTTCGCGGGCAAGTTTCCTGCCTATCTCGACCCTCACATCATGTACTGATCTACCTTTTATCCTCGAATCTGGTTTTGCAAAATAAACAAATTCGAACATGCATGGATATTCTTTCTTCTTGATAATTCGTTTCTCATGAACGTTTCCTTCCATATCTATGGTTATAACGCTACCCCCAGGAATATCCTCAACATAATCGAATTTTATCTTTTTGAATACTCTTGTCTCTGAGCATATACAGTACATTCCATCCTTTTCGCCGAGAACCAGAGGTCTTATCTTGTGCGGGTCTGTCATCGCAAAAAGAAAAGGTTTCTCTCCAGAGTCAGTTATGAATACTGCTGAATAACTGCCCTTGAGTATAGGCATAACATTCTCTGCTGCTTCAAAAATATCATCAACATCTATTCTTTTACCGTATAGCTGATCAGCCATGGGAAGGAGAATCCACTGTATATCACATTCTGTCCTGGGTTTTCTCTTTGTGAGTTTTCTTATCTCCGCACCATTGTAGATGTTGCCATTGTGCGCCGCCGCAAGGAAGGGATTTATCACATACTCTGGTTGTGCGTTTCTTTTCAACGATTCGATGTCGTCCATACCTGCAGTTGAGTATCTGGTATGACCTATCCCGACATTCCCCGGGGTGTCTATTTTTCTCTCCTCATTGAATACATCTCTAACCAGACCGTAATCTTTGTGGAGATGAACGTTTCCATCGTATGTCAGTTTTCCTGCCGATGATTGTCCCCTGTGCTGCAGAGAGATAAGCGCATGGTATATCAATCTCGAAACCGGTCTGTCACCTATTATTCCAATGACTCCGCACATTTTACAGAATGAAAAGTTTACCTTTGTTTAAACCTTTTGAAATCTGCATTTTTCATGAACTATAGCAAAAAATATTTCTTACAAAAAATTGTTCGAGGGTGGAGTGGCAAAATTCATTTCAAGGAGGATGTAAGTGTGAGTGGATTCAGGATTGTTCTCCTTCACTATTCATGTCCTCCGGTGGTTGGAGGGGTAGAAGAAGTTCTGAGTCAGCAGGCAAGGGTCTTTTCCAAACATGGCAACAAAGTTAAGGTTCTTGCCGGCGCAGGAGAGCGCTTTCTGAGAAATGTGGATGTGGAAACAACTCATCTTCTCAGTTCGAGAAATGATGAAATTGTTCTGCTTCATGAAAAAGCTGTAGAAAAGAATGATACAGAACCTCTACTGAACATGATAGACAGAATTTACGAGTATCTGAAGAAGGCGATAAAAGGATTCGATGTGCTTATAGTTCATAATGTTCTGACCATGCACTACAATCTCCCTCTCACCTACGCCCTCCACAGAATTGCGAATGATGGATTTCCCGTGATTAACTGGTGCCATGATTCTCCATTTTTCTATGACAGTTATCCGGATTATCTCGAAAGCAGGCCTTTTCAAATACTGCGGAAGTACAACGAGAACATGATATATGTCGTCATCTCCCTATACAGAAAAAAACTGTTTTACAATCTGTACGGCAGGAGGGGAAAGTTTCATGTTATTCCGAATGGTATAGATCCCATGGGTTTTCTGAAACTCGACTCAACTACTGCAAAACTGGTTGATGAACTGGAACTTCTCAAGCCCGATTTTATAATGGTGCAGCCATCCAGGCTCCATCCAAGAAAAAACATGGAACTCTCCATAAGGGTACTGAAAGCGTTGAAAGACAGAGGGATTAATGCCAAGTTGCTGATAACCGGTGCACATGACCCTCACGAGACAAGGGATAGAGAATATCGCGATAATCTCCTGGCTCTCTCAAGGTCTCTCGGTGTAGATAAGGATGTTGTTTTCCTGGCAGGTTACAGATTCAGTGATGGAGAAACACTAACACCTGATAAGATAGTTGTGAGGGATCTTTTCCTAATCTCAGATATACTCTTCATGCCAAGTTATCATGAGGGTTTTGGAATACCTCTGCTTGAATCTGGGTTAATCAAACTCCCTGTGGTTTGCTCCACCATTCCACCTTTCAAAGAGATTGGAAGAAATAAGGTCTGTTTTTTTGACCTAGATGATTCGCCAGATAAAATAGCAGACAAAATAATATCCTTCACCTCAAAGATGAAGACACAGAGACTCTTCAGAGAAGTTATAAAAAATTACACATGGGATAACATATATGAGAACAGGATACTTCCCCTCCTTGAAACGGTTATCAGGAAATAGTGCATCGTAGCCTACACAACTAAATGGTTTCTGAATGGATATCGGTAAGAAGTTTTTTATATTGATTTCCTCTATGACGTAAAGAGATGGTGGTGAGAAGACAGTATTCCTTGGTGATAACGGCTCTGTTTTTGCTGTCCATGCTGCCAATCGGCGGCGCCGGAGAGGAGGTAGGATATGAAACATCGTGGATAGATGCCAGCATAAACCTGGACTTTATCAATGGAACACATATACAGGTCACGGCTGTTCTTGATGTTCATAATATAACAGTTTATGGCAAAATATTTGGAGCGGATGATATAAGAGAGATTTACGATAGCGAGGGAGGGGCATTCAGGGCCAAGGTTTTTGATTATGTTTACGATATTCTTGCAAATAACGTTTTCAAGGGATGTGATATTAATCTGAGCATACCCCCAGTTGCTGATCCAACGACTCTCAACATACCATCCGACTCTGACCCTTATAATCCACCTGTCACCTTTACTGTGTATGGTAACATCACTCTGAGAGGTGCTTTCTTTAACTTTGGTAATGAGAATCTTGATAATTTGATAAATGGTCTGCTCAACGTGGGTGCACAAATAAGTTATGATGGGAGCATATTTGCTCCGCCTGGCTGGAACATAACCTATATCATGAAGGTTCCGGATTATCTGTCCGTAACAGAGACAAACGGTTATCTATCCATAGATGGGAAGACAGTAACATGGAATCTGGAAAACTGGAAATCAACCACCATCAGCAGGGAAGGCACACACCTGGGGTTGGTGGAAGATGAACCATCATGCAGACCTGAAGAAGAAATCGTCACCGCGAACATATCCTTTGACCTGAGAAAGATGTACTATGCTGATATAAACATCTCTCTCGACTTCGAAAGTTTGTATTTATCTGATCTTCTCAACCTGCCTGAATTCATAAGTGATATCTCCTTCTATCCTGCGGATGCGGTTAGATTGCTGTGTGAGTACGGGATTGCATCATGGAGTGATATAAACAAACAACTTGAGGAGAGATGGAAAAGTTTCTCAGATAATTTCAGACATTCTCTTGGTAAGAATATTTCACTGGCATTCTCTGTAGATGAGAATACCACCTCAAACTGTGTCCAGCCATATAACGTATCAAGTATGGATGGCTATCCCTCTATATCTGTAAAAGCGAGGGGGACAATTACAAATCTTTTTGATGATTTCTCTGTGAGTACGATACTCGGTATAATCTACTCAGGTGGAGTGGTCAGAATCACAGATAACATGATAAATCTGGATGACCTTGTCTACCCGTTCCAGGCACGGCTAATTTTGCCATACGGTGAGGTCTGCAAATGGAATAGAAGTGTTTCTCTCAATGTGAATCTGAGCTACGATTTAGCACCCCGGTACAAGAAGGAAGATGTGGAGAGAGTTGTAGAGATAACCGTAGAGGACATGAATATAGATTTTCTGAAACTTTTCGTTGGAAAAAAGAATATCGTGAGCAGTATGGATATAAGAGAGCATTACTACATCCACCGCATATCTTCAGCAGACCTTCTTTCACTGCCGGAATGGATTGATTTGGAGATTGTAAATGCAGACCTTTTCAGATTGTTTGTGGAGGATGGTGTACTGAATGAAAGCGCGCTGGATAATCTCTTCACAAGAATACTGAATTTCTCAAAAGAGACGGTACATACTCTGACAGGAGAAGGCAAATTGAAAATATACATCAATGATAAACTGTTTGAGGATAGCCTGAAGTGGGACAGAGATATCAAAACGATGGATGATAAACAACCTGTTGATATCCCCACATTTTCCTCAATAACAAAGAGATCTGGATTCTCCATCTCCGTGTTTCCCCCATCACTCGATATAAAGGATGAGAAACTCAACTGTGTATCCTCATCGGTTGAGAATATAACATACCGGATAATTTTCCCAAAGGGTGTGAGCGTAGTCCGCTATAATTCCAGCGGGAATATTGTAAAGGGAAAAACAGTAGATGGTTATGAGTATCTCGAGATAACCATACCCAGAGCAGATGGTTCATCAATTATAGCCATTCATTATTCCCTGAGATTTTCGCCACTGATGGTACTGAAACTTTTCATGCCCCTCATAATAATGGCTGTAATTGTAATCTCATTAATTGCTATAGTTCTCTTCATGAGAAGGAGGCGCAGATACAGGCTACCACAGCCCCAGTTCAAGGAGTTAAAAGAGAGTGAGGAATCTGGGCAGCAGAGAGAGTAGGCTGGGAATTCTTCTGCACAGCGGTAAAATCAGTTTCGATGGATGATCCATATCACCATACATGTTTATTGTCTCGATTACATCCTCTCTCTTGAGATAAGCGAGCAATTTTTCGATTTCATCATCTTTCAGTTTGTTGAAGAATCTTCTCACCCACATCCCCAGAACAATTTCCTTTTTGAGTTTACTTGACCACATCTCGTGGTATCTCTTCAGTATCCTCTTGCTGAAATTTTTTTCTTCCAGAGCTTTTTCAATGGTCACAGCACATGCTTTCGATGATATTGCTATAGGGTATATGCCTCCGCCAGAGACAGGTTTAACCTGAAAAGCCGAATCTCCTATGAGCATGACATTATCTTCCGCACTTTCTCTTATATATCCCAGCGGTATTCTTCCGGCTATTACCTTGATTATGTCTATATTCTCAAGAAAGGGTCTGGTTGTTGGATAATTCAGAAGGTTGTGCAGCAATTTTTTGGAAGGATATGGGGGTGGGTATGTTGTGCAGAGTCCTATCCTTGCGCTCTTTCCTTTTCTGCTTGTTGGAATAATCCATGCAAAGAAGCCGGGTGCGAGTTTGTTTCCAAAAAAGACATGGACATTTCTGGGATCGACATCTATATTCTCAACCTCTGCCCCTATCCCGAATAGAACTTCCTCTGGCTCGTATCCAAAAAAGGTTCTTCTTGTGATCGAATCTATGCCCTCTGCACCAACGAGTAAATTGCACTCAAATCCCTCGCCCTTGGTCTTAACTGTTATTCCCTTCTCCCCTCTCGCTACTCTTTCAACCCTCACACCCAGAAGGTAATCTGCGCCGTTCTCCTTTCCTTTTTCAGCCAGGAATCTGTCAAACTCTCCCCTGTCAATTGCATAGGCATGAAGTTTATCTCCACCTATATGATACTCCTGACCTTCTGGAGAGTGTATGTAGGCACCATATATTTCATTCTGGATGAATCTCTCGTCCTTAAAACCCATTATATCGATACAATTCTTGGATACCAGACCGGCACACTCTGCGGGCTCACCTATGATTTTTTTCTTCTCAATAACGAGTGTTTCTGCATTTCCTATTTTGCTTGCCACTGCATTTCCGGCGGCGCCTGCCCCTATTATCAGCACGTCGTAATCTTTCTTCACTACGTTTAAGTAACATGGAAAGATTTATAATAGAAGCGGTGAAAATGAAAAAAATAGAGCCGGATGAATACCTGTGCAGATTTGTGGCAGATAGCAAGGGCAACATTATAGGAGAGAGCGTGGCAATGGATGGGGATGTTGTCATCATAAAGGTGGGTAAGAATTTTATAGGCATCCCTGTAAAACATATCGAAGATGATGGGAAAGTTCTTAAAATAAAGGGTCTGTTCAGCTTTGATAAAGCAGAGGAGCTTGGCAAAAAGTGGGCTGAGAGATATGAAAAAGGAAGAATATAAGATGGTCATAGTCAGCAGAAAGGATCTCGAACTATCTCCTGGAAAGCTTGCGGTTCAGGTAGCCCATGCAGCGGTTGAATGTTCTTTGCTGGTGAAAAGAAAAAAGCCGAAATGGTTTAAAGCATGGAAGGAGCAGGGCGCAAAGAAGGTTGTTGTGAAAGCCGAGGACCTTGAGGAGTTGCACCAACTGAAAAAAGAGGCAGAAGACCTTGGTATGGTGGCTGTAATCATATCGGATGCTGGACTCACGGAAATACCACCCGGAACAGAGACCGTCCTGGGCATAGGGCCAGCGCCGGCCAGCCTGGTTGATAAAGTAACTGGCTCTCTCCCTCTCCTCTGAACCCATATCTGAAATTACTCCTGTTTTTGTCCTTGATGTTGCCTGTATCGCTTCCGATCGTTAACCGAAAGATTAGATTTAAGGATCAGATTTCTTATGAAATAGAGGATGATGATATCAAGAAGAGTTGTTATCTTTGTGATAATAGGAGTAGTTGTTCTATCCCTCTCTGTCGCAGGCATCTTCAAATTGATTGACAAGGGAGTTATAACCTTTGGTCATCCAGAGATTTCTTCAGACAACGAAACCATCAAAGTTCTCCTGATTATAGATTACGGAGATGGAAGATTGGATAAATTCAATGTGAGCATTGATTCTGGAAACGCAACCGTCTACTCCGTTCTTATGAAGGCATCAGAAGAAAATGGTTTTCCTGTTGGAGCCGAATATTATCCTCAATACAAGAGCCATTACATATATTCTATAAACTTTACAGACCAAAACCCGAAAATTAATAAATTCTGGCAGTATTACATCAATGGAAACTACGGACCTGTAGGAGTTGACTTGCAAAAGGTTGAAAACGGAGATATAATCGAATGGAAATTTGAAGAGCCGCAGATGGGTTCTCTGGAGGGAAAAAAATGAGCAGGAAGAAAATAGCGATAATATTGCCCCTGATTGTTGCAGGCATCGTAGGGAGATTAACTCTCTCTAGGCTGCTTCCTCCATCACCAGATATATACATAAATGTGAATGGGATCACACAGCCTCTGTTTATGATGGATCTCTTTTTTGTCATAGCAACAGTATCCATGCTCAGCGGTTTTCTGCTCGATAGGCGTTTTTCAATAGTGGTTCCTGTATCGGTAATGTTACTCACTGACCTGATTATCGGAAATAATCTTATCTTCATCTTCACCTGGTCGGGTTTTGCAATGATTGCGTTGCTCAGCTACATTCTTAAATCCAGAAAAGGCTTCAATCTGCAAAGCAAATACCTTATACTTGGCACGGGAATAGCCGGGGTACTGCTTTACGACCTCTGGACCAACTTCGGATGTTGGCTTTTATGGTATCCGCACACAGTTGAAGGTTTAATCCTGTGTTACACCCTGGCGATACCATTCACTCTGTGGCATCTGTTATCAACGACTCTGTCAGTAACTTTCATTGTCCTGCCCATTGCATACCTGAAAGAGACAAAAACGATTAGATTTCTCCTCAATCCAGAGAGAAAGCCAGATACTGTTATTGCAGATAACTAGTCTTTCTCTTTTATTTCCACCTTTATTTTTTTCTTTGTCACCGGTACAAGTTTTTTAAGTTGAAGTAAAACCGCTCTCTCCAATTTATATTCATCTATAGCTTTTTCCGGGATCTCTCCATCAATTTCATATATATAAAGACCTTCGTCCCCGTTTACTGATGTAATAAACTGGTTTCCTTTATACTCTTTTGTTTTTATTTCCGGAAATTGTTTTAAAATATCTGATATTGTTTCTCCTCTACTCGCCTCAATTTTTGTCTCTTCGACGAATGGTTCGAAAGCTTTCTCGAGAATCTCTGGATTGGCTATCAGGATATGAACATTTCCTATCTTTTTTCTCTTTATCAGGTTAGCTTTTTCCAGTATTCTTATATGTCTGGATATAACAGATTTCGATATCCCCAGCTCTCTAGCCAGTTGTGAGAGATGATACTCTCTGCTCATGATTCTCTTTATTATCTCAATTCTTGTTTTGCTGCTTAACGCCCTAAACAGGTTGTTATCCATTTTAGCAACATTTGTTATTTATTATGTGACCTTTAAATTTTTCTATTTTATATGGTACCTGGGTGAAAAAATGAGAAGATTTGAAGCATCGCTAATAGCCGGAATAATTCTCGTATCGATGCTGACAACCACCATGGTAAATGCTGACACAGAAAAGTTCCCCTACAATCCCTCCAGCGACGTGATTGCAAGGGCTCTGAATTTCCTGAAAACAAGGCAAAGTGAAGATGGTAAAATAGGAGATCCTGCAACAACAGCCTGGGCGGCGATGGCGATATGCGCAGCCAATGAAAATATCGAAAGCTGGAGTAATCTTGTGGACTATCTGAAAAAATGCGTGGACTATCTTGACCCTGAAAAAGCCACGGACTGGGAGAGGCATGCATTAGCCGTTGTAGCGTGCGGTGAGAACCCAAGGAATTTTGGAGGCGTGGATTTTGTTGAAAAGATAAAAGAATTCTATGATGGGGAACAGATAGGTGACAGGAATCTGCTCAATGATGATTTCTGGGGCATAATATCTCTGATATCCTGTGGAGTGGATAAAGATAGTTCCATTATACAGAATGTGAAGAGATATATTATTGAACATCAGAATGAAGATGGTGGATGGAGTGTCGGTACAGCAGGAGCAAGTGATGTGGATTCAACGTCTGCAGCAATCATGGCACTAATAGCGTGCGGAGAAAGTAGATCCTCAGATGTTGTGCAGAAGGGTCTCAATTTCCTGAGGAGCAAGCAATCAAGTGATGGCGGTTTCACATCGTGGGGAATGTCAAACTCTGCATCAACATCATGGGCTGTGATGGCAATATGCGCAGCCGGAGAGAATCCTGATAACTGGATAAAGAATGGCAGAAGCCCCGTGGATTATCTGGTAAGTTTACAGAATGATGATGGAAGTTTTAGATGGAATGAAAGTATCGATATGAACGCAGAGTGGATGACATCATACGCAATACCCGCTTTGCTTGGAGAGTATTATCCAGTAAAAATCTATCAAAACTATGAAAATCAATCTGAAAGCTGGACGGGACACATAAGAATTGAAGGGAAAAGTGAAACGATATGGGAGGGCAATGTAACTGTGAGTGATACAGTGGTTATGGCAATAAATGTCAGCACAAATCAGCTGGAGGAGCATTACATACCATATCCATCTGTGCTGGGTGCGCTCATTGAAGCATCGGAGATTGGCAATTTCAACTGCACGGTTCTCTACTACCCAAGCTGGGACTGCCTTTATGTGAAGAGTATAGACGGAGATTCCGACTGGTGGCACTACTGGGTTGATTACGAGCTGCCAATGGTGAGCTGTGACAAGTATGAACTCACAGAGAATAACAAGGATATTCTTTTCGGCTACTTGGAAACATGGGAAGCACATGCGCTCAAGATATCGGTGGAAAAGACAGAAGTGAAAACTAACGAGATATTTATCGTGACTGTAAGGAATGAGAGTAATGATCCCGTAAACAATGCAACTGTACATATAGGCTCATACACATTCGTCACAGACGATAACGGGTCGGCGGAGGTGAAGATACCAAAGAGCGGAACTTACGAGGTGTATGCAGAGAAAGATGGTTACGTGAGGTCGGAAAAGGTCAGTATAAAGGTGGAGAGAAGTAGCTTTTTGCTGTGGCTGATTCAGATGATTATCTATCTTCTGAAAACATTCATACAGCATCTCCTCCAGTTCGTTAAGCTATTGCTCATAAAAATGGTGTGCAAAGTTCAGAGTACGTTGCACATAGTGCTTGGATGACCCCCCCCTTCTATCTATTTCTTTTCCTTTGGAAAGAATGATTTGAAGAATTTATACTGGAACAGACCACCCACAAAGATATTCATATAGTATGTTATGAACCTCCATGTAAGAATAAGCAAGCCCAGCGTTGACCTATCAGGTATTATGGCAGAATATAAGAGAGCTGCTCCGCCCTCCGCTATCCCGCTGGCGCCGGGAGTTAAAGGAAGAGTAACAAGAAGTACCAGCAAAATCTGTGCGGAGATGGACTGAAGAATGATCGGGTTCTGATTCAATCCTTTGAGTATACAGGATGGTATGAGAAATTCTAGGAACCGGTACACCGCGGTCAGTAAAAAATGATGGTGATTCCAGTTTTGTTCTTCATTTTGAAAATTTCTCTAATTCCTTTCTGAAAACCTTCTATGAATTCATCTATCATGTGAAATATCTTTTCCACCTCTTTTATCCTGATGTTTTTTGCTAATTTTTTAATACTCTCTTGAGCGATTGTGGTCTAAAGACCATCAAATACCCTCTCAACGAGAACAAGAGCGGTGCTTTTTCCTGTCCTCATCCCCTTTTTAGATAGCATTCCTATTCTTACCGGCTCGCCGCCTACCATCGATGGAGTGATTGCCGCGAGAAAAAGATTTGACAGAGCTATGCTTGTGCCTTCTCTCAGATTCACCCTGTATCTTCTATCAACATAACCGCTCATAACAGATATCCTGAGACTCCATACCACCCAGGATAAAATGTGAAGGAGTATGGCTATCATTAACCAGTTGATCTGTATCTGACTGAGTTTATCAAAAGTGAATAGAAATATTATCGTGATGGATATCAAACTCAAAATTAAACTGCTGATTACAGGCATGTATTTTCCGTCCATCTGTTTCTGTCAATCGGAAAAAATATATTTGATTTATGGTATGTTTTGGATGTATGAAGGTTTGTGTATACCTGGAGGGGAAGGGACTGATAAGAACAGGAGGGGTGAGAACGGCGTACAACAACAGGATAAAAGCCTGCAGGTATGGTGGCATGGAGGTTTCAACATCATTGTCGGATCAGGATTTTGACATACTGCAGATAGAGTTCCCCGGAGTAAATTCATTATTCTACGCAAAAAGGATGAGAAAAAAGGGAAAGAGGGTTGTTATCGGTACCCACATCACAGCGGAGGATTTCAGAGACACTTTTGTATTTGGGGACAAAATTTTTCCCTATCTTAGGAGATTTTTGAAATTCGCATATTCAAGTGGAGATGCCCTTATTTCCCCTTCTGTTTACACAAAGAAGCTGGTTCTTTCATATGGTGTTAACAGACCTATCTATGTTTTAAGCAACGGAATAGACCCTGAGTTCCTGAAGAGTGCAAACAGAAAGAAGAAAGAGGATGATGGTTTTGTGGTAGGATGTGTGGGGTTTGTTACGAGGAGGAAAGGTGTGCTAACTTTTGCAAATCTGGCAAAAAGATTTCCTGAATTTACATTCAGATGGGTTGGGGATATAAGAAAAAATCTACTCTTTGATGTTGAAAAACTGAAAGGTATTCCGAATCTGCAGTTCACTGGTTATGCCAAGGATATAAGGAAAGAATATGAGAAATTTGATGTTTTTTTGTTTCCATCTTATGAGGAAAATCAGGGGATTGTGCTTTTAGAGGCGGGAGCATACAGTTTGCCACTCATAGTGAGAGATATCCCTGTCTATGAAGGATGGTTGCACAACGGAGAGAACTGTATCAAATGCTCCACTGATGGGGATTTCGAAAAGGCGCTGGAAGAGATCGTCAACAACAAAAACTTGAGAGAAAAGCTGAGTAGAAATTCGAGAAAACTCGCGGAGCAACACTCTCTTGAAATTGTTGGTAAAAAACTCAGGAAGATTTATGAGGAGGTTCTTTCCTCGAATTCTTCTATGTAAGTCCAGTTCACACGATAAACCTCAGCCCAGTGAATTTCTTCACCACTGCTATCGATAGTTGCGTTTCTGTATACCAGTTCAAACGGCTCTCTCAAAAATTTATCATAAGACTCGTTGGTCATGTGGACCTGAAGGTCAACATTGAGATACACAACGCTGTTTCTCATCACATCATCTATCAGTATGTAGGTCACCCTGCTGTAGTTCTCATTACCCTTGAGTTCATCCAGACAATCCCTCCAGTCGGTACAGCTCCATGTGATATTCGTTTTGTCAAAGGTAGCGTTCATGCCATATGCCCACACAAAATCAGATAATCTGAGATCAGTGGCGATTGTATCATTATTCTTGGTGTTATTCTTCAACCATTCAATGGCATGGAAACACGGTTCAGAGTACCTTTCGTCCAGATGCTTGAA
>JAGGWT010000006.1 GCA_021163455.1 Thermoplasmata archaeon
GGTGCCTTACATTGGTATATAGTCTTCTCTCTCCTTTTTTCATTTATGTTGCAAAGGATTGGAAGAAACTGTTTGCGGGGAAGTACACTAACTATATTAGAAAGAAACGGATATAACTGAATTTCGTTTCTTTTCGACTTCGAAAACCTGCTGACTATGTATAAAGGGTATAATTTTAAAACTCAATAACCTTAAAGGACTCCTCAGAGAGGGAAATATGCAGATATCCTCGTTTGAGGTCCTGGAACTGGTGAAGGAGCTTCAGGAACTGGTGGATGCCTACATAGATAAAGTGTATCAGGTTGGTAAAGATGATATCCTGTTGAAACTGAGAAAGAAGGGCACTGGAAAGATATTCGTTTTTGCGAGAGCAGGGAGATTTTTGTTCAAAAGTGAAAGAGGCTTTGAAACACCTGAGAAACCGAGCAGATTTGCAATGACCCTCAGAAAACATATTGAAAGAGGGAGAATAATCAGAATATATCAGCATGAGTTTGACAGGATAATACTGTTTGATATAGAAAGGAGGGGAGAGAGGTATCATCTGGTTTTTGAGATGATACCCAACGGAAATATTGTTCTTCTGGATAGCGAACACAGGATAATAATACCTTTCAGAGAGCAGACATGGTCGCACAGAACCATAAAACCTGGGGAGATCTACATATTTCCACCATCTCAGAAAAACCCGCTGAAGATGAATATGGAAGAGTTCTCAAACGCTGTGAAATCATCGAATAAAGATACCGTAAGAACACTTGCCATAGATATTGGCCTTGGAGGAATATACGCTGAGGAGATATGCCTTCTTTCTGGTGTGGAGAAAAACAAACCATCTAAAGAACTGGAGGATGAGGAGATAGAAAGGATTTACAGCACCCTTTTGGACATAATCAGAAAAATCGATGAGAGAAAGATCTCACCGGAAATCGTGTTCAAGGATGACAAAATCGCAGCGGTCACACCATTTCACCTCAGAAGTTTTGACCATTTCCATACAAAGAGCGTAAAATCTCTCTGCGAAGCCCTCGAATATGCCGTGCGCCGGGCGGAGAGCGGGATGGAGAGTGAAGCAGAATCAACCATGCGCGCCATCGAACATCAGATAAAGCAGCAGATGGAGGGAATGTTAAATCTTATTAAAAAATCCGAGGAGAAGAAAAAGGAGGGCGACCTGATATATATCCATCTGGACAAAATAGACCATATTATTGGAAAAATCAGAGAAATCCTGAAGGAAAAGGATAAGGAGAAGTTCATCGAGAAAATCAAATCCATAGATATTGTAGAGGATATTCATCTTGATGAAGGAACGGTGAAACTCAGATTGAAGAACGGTGAGGAGAAACTTGTGGAGATAGATTTCAGGAAAAGTGCCGCTGAGAATGCAAACGAGGCATATCAATTGAGCAAAAAATACAGGGAGAAGGCTGAGAGGGCGAAGAAAGCGATAGAGGAGAGCAAGCTCAAACTTGAGAAGGGTATAGAAGAGGAGAAAAGGGAAAAAATAGCGGAGGAGAAAGAGTTCTGGTTCGAGAGATACAGATGGTGCATATCATCGAGAGGAAACCTGATTATTGGAGGAAGAGATGCAAGAACCAACGAGAGAGTCGTGAAGAGGCACATGGAGGATGATGACATCTACGTTCATGCCGATGTTCACGGTGCACCGAGCTGCATACTGAAATGCAGGGATATTGATGGAAACAGAGTGGAGATAACCCCAGAAGCAATAAAGGAGGCATGCCAGTTCGCCGGAGTTTATTCTAAGGCATGGAAACAGTTCGGAGAGATACCGGTCTACTGGGTATATCCTTACCAGGTGAGCAAAACTCCGCAGAGCGGGGAGTTTCTGCCAAGAGGAGCTTTCGTGATAAGGGGAAAGAGAAATTACATGAGTTGCAGGATGGAAATGGCTGTTGGGGAGGTTGAAATAAAGGGAGTGAAAAAGATCATGGGGGGAGCTGTGGAATCTGTGAGCAAGATGAGCAAGAGATATGTTGTACTTCAGCCGGGTTCGGTCAAGAAAGAGAGAATATCGAAAACGCTTGCGGAGAAATTCGGGGTGAGTCAGGAAAAGGTTATGAAAGCCCTGCCGCCCGGCGACGTGCAGGTTGTTAGAGTTTATGGTATTAATCCTGAGGGGTTGGAATGAGAATCGTTTTTAAAGACCTCAAAAAAGGAATCATAAAGCTCATCCCGGAAAACATGGATGACCTGTGGCATCTTTACCACATAATAGAAAAAGGGGATCTCGTCAGGGCGCTGACATTCAGAACGGCTGAGCAGAAGGGTGATAAAATCAGGTCAAAAAAAGCCGAGAAAAAACCGATGGTTCTGACCATCAGGGTTGAGGATGTTGAGTTTCATGACTTTTCAGATAGATTGAGGATACACGGAATAATAGAAGAGGGTCCTCAGGACCTTGGCTCTCATCATACAATAAATCTTAAAGTGGGAGATTACAAGGATGTAACGATAATCAAGGAAAAATGGAAAGAATCTCATCTGAGCAGAATCGAAGAGGCGGTGAAACGCAGAGGAAAAAATGAAATTCTCATCGTTGCCATGGATGATGAGGAAGCATGTATAGCGGTCGTGAGAAACAGCGGTATACAGGTTATAGCTGAGATAGAATCTGGAAAGTCCGGAAAGCTCTATGAAAGCAAAGATGTCGAAAATGAGTACTTTTCCAGGATACTGAACGTGATCAAAGCCCTTGGTGAGGATGTACCCATTCTCGTGGTTGGACCGGGGTTTGCAAGGGATAGATTCTTATCATTTGGCAGAGAGAAAGAGCCACAGCTTTTCAGAAGAGCGTTTTCCGGCAGCGCCGGCAGCGCAGGCATAAATGGAGTGTATGAGGCTCTGAAATCCGGGAAAGTGGACAGGATAGTCAGTGATAACAGGGTGATCACCGAAACAAAACTCGTCGAGAAATTCATAGAGGAGTTATCAAGAGATGGGGCAGTTGCTTATGGTAAGGAAGAGGTGATGGATGCCATAAACAGGGGGGCAGTCAGTCATCTGCTCATACTTGATACCATTGCAAGAACAGAGGAGGGCGAGGAAATCATAAGCACCGCAAGAAACATGGGAAGCGAGTTCACCATCATAAATTCAAAGATAGAAGCGGGCAAGAAACTTGAGGGATTTGGAGGGATTGCTGCACTTCTGCGATTTAAAATAGATCAGTGAAATCCTGCGTATGCGAAGAGAGGATACAATCTATCGCTGAGACTCATTTCTTCCATGATGTTCATCGCTGAGCTTTCCGGTGGCGGTGTTTCCGATATTTCTTCTATCTGTGGCTCGTAGTAGGTGTACTCTATAGAAAGGCTGAAGTTGTTACCCTTATCCATTAATCTCTTCAGGGGTCTGAAGATCTTTTCTCCAACATCAACACTGACCTTTATCTGGAACGGCTGGTCTTTCCAGTTATCACCATAATAATACTTTACCTCTTCAAGAGCCTCTGATGTGGAGTTTGCCTTGACTATATCTACAGGGGGCACTCCGTTTATGTTATCGAAGATGAACTCTATGGTTCCGTTTCCTTTTGTTTCCTCACTCTTCACACTTCCGTCGGGGGCCGTGATTTCAAAAGTAAGTGTATCTTTTCCTCTCTTGAAAAGCAGACCTGTTATGTGGTCATCCTCCCATGTTAAAACAAATCTTACACTCTTGAGATTGTAAACCGGTATGGAAACATTCCCTACATATGGTTCATCCTTTCCGAATATCTTGTCATAGGCGTAGTAATTTGTGTTATCCGGAGATATGGTTGCTGTCTTTTTTATCCATGTAACCGCGTATTCCTTCTGCTCGAACTTTGGTAGATTCTTCGGTGGAGAAGGTTTCCATAGAGCGATGCCCACTGCTGCAAGTACAATAATCACCGCACCGATGATTATAATGATTTTATCCATCGGCTTCATCTCTTCACCTTCAATACTATAAGGGGATTGCCCCTTTATTAAATTTTTCTTATAATTATAATTTAATAATCTTTCTTTACATAAGTTACCGAGTCATATTTCAACCCCAGAGGCGCAGAAGATGCATATCTCTGTAACTAGATAGTCTCACTTTTATGGACCTGTTCAGGATGGGTATTCTGACATCAGCATCCATGCTCGATTTGAACCATTCGGGCAGTATCTTGAATCCTCCTCCTCTCAGCTGGTTATAAGGTATAAGCACATTCTTCTCCAGTTCCAGCGAACCTCCTGGCTCTGCAACCCCGCTACCCATGCAAACACTGTATATCTTTACCTCGTTTCCATTCTCTACCCTGTAAACGTTCAAGGTGACGTTTTCTATGAGCAGAGAAATGTTGTATGGATTTCCTATATAGACGGATACAGTTCCTTTCAATCCTGCTGGAGAAAGCTTGTAGTTACTTCTTGTCTCCATCTCGACAGGTAACGATGATAATAGACGGTCTATATCCAGATTCATTATCTCTATTTGTGATGAAATTCCAAGATCCTTTTTTATCCCCAGAAAACTCACAGCCGCTTTTCCAGTGATTTTTATGGTTATGATATCGCTATCCAGTATCTCCATTGGAATTTTCAGTTCTTTCTCAGCGGCGGCGTGCGAGCGGGAAGGAATATGGAAAGAATCGATAACAATATCTCCAAGTGTTTTCTTCTCGTTCCTGAGAATCTCGACCACCAGGTTACTTATTTCCATATCTACGCCATTCTGGTTGTAAATATCCATGTTCATAACAATATCCAGTCCGTCTTCACTTATATCTGATATATCCATCTTTATGTTTATAGAGGGTAATCCCTCCACAGATTGAAAACTCACTATGATTACGGATAGCAGGGATATATCGAGAATGAGCAGAGCAACTGCAAATGCGAAAAGCATCCTGACCATTTTCATAGAAATCCATTCAGCAAAGCTTATATAAACTTGTGGTCAGCGGTTACCTGAATCATCTTTAAAAAATCGATAAAATCACGCTTTTTATCATCTCGTTTCCCTAAACACTTATATACCCTCTTTTAACTAATTATTTTATAGACATGGAGAAACTGAAGATACTATCTGAGGTCAAGAGGATACTCCTGGATGCGGGCTTCATCGTATCGGAGGAGTGTAATTTCAAAGACGTCAGCTTCGACCTTATTGCGAGGAGAGGGGAGCATCTTCTTATCTTAAAGGTTCTCACAAACATAGATGCATTTACAGAGAGGACAGCGAAGGACCTGAAGTCCATAGCCCATCTCCTGAAAGCATCCCTTGTTCTCATAGGCGAAAGAGACGGCTCTGCGAAACTTGAAGATGATGTTGTCTATTTCAGAAATGATGTACCAACGATAACACCAGCCACACTCAGAAACTATCTGGTTCACAACATGCCTATACAGATATACGCAGCGCCAGGCGGCTTCTATGTCAAGATAGACGGGAAGAAACTCAAAGAGGAGAGGGAAAAAAGGAGCATGTCACGAGGAGACCTGGCGAGAATACTTCACGTGTCCAGAAGAGCTGTGAAGATGTATGAGGAAGGGATGGATGCAAGAGTTGATGTTGCCGCTCAGATAGAAGAGTTGCTCGACCCCAGTATAATCAAAGCTTTCGACCTCCTCCAGCCGATGAGATTACACAGGATGAATACTAGAATATCAAATACGGAGTGGATGTACAATTTCCAGAAGGAAATCCTTTCCATCGTTGAAAATATAGGTTACAGGGTTATACCAACAAGAAGATGCCTTTTCGATGCCATAAGCAAGGAGAGAAGAAACATTATACTCACCTGTGTGAGAAAGTATGACTTTTCACTGAAGAGACGGGCAAGGGCGATGAGGGACATAGCGATGGTGACCGGAAAGCACGCTGTGATTTTCACAGACAAAGAAAAGAGAAAGAACATAGAAGGTACTCCTGCCATAAGCAAGGAAGAACTGAGAAAAATCAAAAATCCGGAAGAGATGCTGGACATCATACTGGAGAGAGAAATCTGATAAAATCTCACAATCTGTATTTTTGTTTGAATCTTCTGTAAGCCAGAATCAGTCCTTTGACATGGGGGAGTGGCGATAAATCCTTCCTTATGCGTATTCCTGTGTCCACCCTGGAATGAGGTAGACCGCTCTCGATTTTCTCTTTAAGAAGAGTCATATCAACACTCTTTGATACACTTCCACCAATCACTATTTCATGAGGAGACACGGTTATAATCAATGAAATGAAAAAATCAGAAATATTCCTGTAGAACACCTCCATCAACCTCTCATCAGAAAACACTCTCTCTGGATTGCCCCTTCCTATTTTCTCAAGGAACTTTCCGGATACATGCAACTCCGCGCAGCCGCGCCTGCCGCAGAAACATTTCTCGTTTCCATCAAATCTTACATGACCTGCTTCAAAAATCCTGTTTATGAAGGTCAATCTTTTGAAATCCCAGAGATTCATATGGCATGCGTTTATTCCCGTTCCTATGACAACACCCATTATGGTTCTTTCTGCATTTTCTCTCTTTTTAAAAAAATCAGCAGCATGAAAATATGTAAAGGCAGGTGCATCATTCAGGACAAAATCAAAATCAAGATGTTTGCCTATGAGAAACGGAAATCTCTGCGAATAGACCCTGAATTTTATTCTCTTTCCATATTCAACCCTCACTATCCCAGGGAATGTGGATATCACTTCCTTGTCTATAGATTTCAGGGTGGATACAAATCTATGAAAGTTAGCCTCGTTCATGATTGAGGATGTTCTGATGGTACAGTATTTATCATTGGGATTTGCATTTATCACATCAAAATCCGTTTCATCAAGAAACTCTTTCATCCTGCTCTTGCTGGAAAACATGATTAAGGTTTTTGTCCCTCCGATATCGATTGCGATCATCACTCATTCTAAATTGAAACGAGTTATAAAGTTTGGGCTGATGAGATTCATCACCAGCTGAGAACTGATTTAAAAAGATGAAAGGTTTCAACCATTACACCAACTCTGAAACAGTCTCTGTGCCGCCTGCCGCAAATGTAATAAATCCGATACTGTTGAAAGAAAAGCGATGTGGCTGAGGTTGAGGCTCCTCTTGCTAGTGGGTTTACTCTTTGCAATACTCTACACTCTCTTCTCATTGATAGGATTTGCACTTGGTTTGAGAGAGATATACTTCTACGTGTTCATGCTACTCCTCGCAGGCATTCTGGTATTCATACAGTATCTCATCGGACCAAAGGTTGTCGAAATCTCGATGATGGTCAAGTATGTGAGCGAGAAAGAATATCCTGAACTCCACAGAATAGTGGAGGAACTATCGAGAGAGGCAGGTATACCAAAGCCGAGAGTTGGTGTATCGGGTCTGAATATTCCTAACGCCTTTGCATTTGGAAGAACAAAGAGAGACGCTAGAGTGTGCGTTACAAAAGGGTTGCTGAATCTTTTGAACGAAAAGGAGTTACGTGCGGTCCTCGGGCATGAGATCTCTCATATAAAACACAAGGATGTTTTCGTCATAACCATGCTGAGCGTTATACCAACTATATGCTACATGATATACGTCTCATTCTTCTGGAGCAGCATTTACTCAAGAAGGAGGGATTCCGGAGCTCTTGCTCTTATAGGTCTCACTGCCTTCCTGCTTTACCTTATAACAAGCCTTCTTGTCATGTATGCTTCGAGAATAAGAGAGTATTACGCAGATTATGGTAGTGTGGAGCTCGGAAACAAACCGAACTGGCTTGCAACCGCTCTGTACAAACTTGTTTATGGCTCCGCTAGGGCAGACAGGAATACAATAAAGAGGGTTGCCGGCATGAAAGCGTTCTTCCTGAATGACCCGGCGAACGCCGTGAATGAGATAAGCGAGTTGAAACAGGTGGACCTGAATCTTGATGGGGTTATAGATGAATATGAGCTACAGGTTCTTGCCGAGAGAAAGATTAAGCTCAGCAAGAGTGAGAAGATAATGGAGCTGCTCAGCAGCCATCCAAGTACACTGAAAAGGATAAAAGCTCTTTCAAACCTTGTTCAGTGATGAATATGCTGAAAGTAATATCTTTCGACTTTGACGGAACCATTACGAAAACCACATTTGCAGACCTCTTCTGGCTGGAGGGACTGCCGAAACTGTATGCAGAAAAGGAGAACATCGAACTGGAAGAGGCGAAGAAAATCCTTTTCACAGAATACGAGAAAATCGGAAAAGAAAGACTGGAATGGTATGACCCGGATTACTGGTTCAAAAGATTCGATATAGATTACGACTGGAAAAAACTGATGGAGGATTACGCCTACGCCATAGAGATATATCCAGATGTCATTCCAACGCTGGAGAAAATCAGAGACAGGTATACCTTAATAGTGATTTCAAATGCGAGAAAAGAGTTCATAGATATCCAGATAAAGAAACTGGATATAAGCAGATATTTTGATAGGATATTCTCGACGGTATCCGATTTCAGGATGGTGAAAAAAGACGGAGATGTTTACAGGAGGATATGCAGACTCATGAATATCAGAGAAGGGGAGATGCTCCACACCGGAGATGACCACAAGTTTGACTATCTCATACCAAAGAGCCTGGGTATTAACGCGGTTTATCTTGACAGGAAAGGTGGCAGAACAGAAAACCTTATCATAAGTACACTTGACCATCTTCCATCCATCATTGATGAGTTGGAGGGGAGAACATAGCCATAATTACTCTCCTGACTGACTTTGGATACTGGGATCCTTACGTTGCACAGATGAAAGGAGTCATAGTGAGAATATGCAAAGATGTGAGCATAGTGGATATAACCCATGAGATAATCCCGCAGAACATCGAACAGGGAGCTTTTATTCTGTACACCACGGTTCCATATTTTCCTTCTGGTACAGTACATGTTGCAGTTGTCGATCCGGGAGTTGGCACGAGGAGAAAAGGATTGGTCATAGATTGTGGGGACTACATACTGGTGGGACCGGACAATGGATTGCTCCTTCCTGCGGCCAGAAGAGGGAAGAAATTTGAAGTTTATGAAATTTCAAACGAGCGCTATTTTATGGAGGAGGTTACGCATACATTTCATGGCAGGGATATCTTTGCTCCGGTCGCGGCTCACATCGCGAGGGGAGTTGAAATACAGGAAATTGGAAGAAGGATAGATGAATATGTAGATATGCCCTTGGGATTCGGAAAAGTCAGAGATGGTAAGATAGAGGGAAAAATCGTACATATCGACAGATTCGGAAACCTTATAACGAATATAGAGGGCAGAACTCTTCTCGATAGAGCAGAGTATGGAAAAGTTATTGACGTTGAAATTGGCGATTTACAGCTGAAAATACCTTTCTACAAATCCTATGGATATGCTGGAGAGAATGAACTTCTTCTGACGATAGGGGGAAATGGCTTTGTGGAGATAAGTGTAAATATGGGCTCAGCCTTTGACAGGTTGAGGAAAGGGATAGGAGAAAAGGTTACTCTAACTTTATGAGGGCATCGAGAAGACCGTGGGCATAATTTATGCAACCAAATGCGGTCATTATATCTCCCCTTTCCAGATAAAACTTTGCATCCTCAGAATATCTTACAGCCATATCCACTATCTCTTTTTCCTTGTCACCTTTTGGATGATACTTTGAGAGATTCTTTTCGAACATCTCTATATCCTTTTCCACTCTTTCTCTGTCATTCATGCCAGGTTTCCTCCTATCAGGAGAGATACAACGAAACAGATGAATGCTGTTATCAATCCTATGACCAGCATCTGCAAACCATACACTATTCTATTCTCCTCGCTTATCTTCCCCAGATATATCCCCATGAAAAACAGCAGAGCGAGTGTTATTGCGATGGATGCACGGAATGCCAGATCCCATGAAATAATGGATAGCTCCACGAGAAAGAAAGGAGATAACACTACCATGGCTGCTAGGAAAGGTGATAAACCATCGGTCAGAGAGGCTATCATCATGGCAAACCTGTGAGACCTGTAGTGAATTGAGCCCTTTAGATCTTTCAGCATCGCTCTTTCCAGAGATTTCAATTTTTTCAGTCTCTCAGCCCTCTCCGCCATGTAGGCGCCGCTTATACCTGAGATGGCCATGGCAAGCGAGCCCGCCATGCCGGCGCTTATTATTGAAGATGGAGATCTTATGTTTGCTATATATGCCCCTATGACAACACCGAGCATGGTCAGAGCACCGTCAAAGGCGTTCATGACAAAATACCTGCGAGATATCTCACCGATACTGGATATTTCAGCATATTCCTTCAATTTCTTCATCAGTTCGGGCATATTCTTTGAATGAGCATAGATAATACGAAATTGATAAATGTTTGCCTTTGTTTACATTTAACGAAAAATGGATATCGCTGGGATACTCGTCAGGAGATCAAAAATCATTCTCCTCCTTTACACCGTAGTTGTCTTCATAGTGGCAATAAATGCAAAAAACCTTTACATGGAGTTTGATCTGGCTGTTTTCCTTCCAGAGAATGAGCCATCGATAACCTTACTCAACTATGTGACAGAGAAATGGAACATGGGAAGCAGCATGATAGTGTACGTGGAAAGTGACGACGTTCTTTCTCTTAAGACCCTGGAGGATATCGAGTACGTTGTCAATAAAATCGATATCTATCGATATGATAAAGGAGAGCTTGATGGTGTTGTCAGTGAGAACTCTATCACAACGATGCTGAAACTGGAGAACAGCCTTCTGCCGCCCCTAGGAGAGGGTAAATTTCAACTTCCAACTGATGAGAACAAGATAAAAAAATATGTTGCAAGAATGGGTGATGCCAGAAAAGCCCTCATAACGGATGATTACAAGTCATCTGCCATCATCTTCACGCTTTCTCCCGATGTCGATCCAGAGGTCATCATGTCAAGAGCTAGAAGTGCCATAAGCAATGTCACCACAAAGATGACGCTTGTTGGCTCCTTGCCATTGTCTCAATCAATGAGAGAGAGATCATTGAGAAACCTCACACTGATATTCCCTCTCTCAATCCTTTTCGTTTCCATCGTGCTTTTTGCCTTCCACAGGTCACTCAAGGGATTGCTGGTGACTTTCCTGCCAACCTCATACTCCATTCTCCTGACATTCGGCATACTTGGTGTGGTGAGGCCACAGCTCACAATGTTATCTCTCGCTATCGTCGCTCTCATGATGGGGCTGGGTGTGGATTATTCCATACATCTCATGAACAGGTTTCTTGAGGAGAGAGGTTCTTTTGAAGAGAAGGCCAGAAAAAGTTTGAAAACAACCGGAAAGGCCATACTTCTATCCGCTCTGACAACAGCCATAGGTTTTGGCTCCCTCATGATTTCAACGATGCCCCCTATCGTTGATTTTGGTTTTGGATGCGCTCTCGGTATAGTGCTGTGCTATGTATCCACAATGGTCATGGTCGTACCTCTTGTGGTGATTCTCAATTTCAAAAAAAGAATAGAGTTTCCTGCATGGAAAAAACTCGCGGTTTTCTCCGTAAGAAACAGCAAAAAAACACTCATACTCGGAATCATCATTGTTGTACTCTCCCTGTCTGTATTTCCAAAGGTTCAAACTGATGTAAATTATCTCGCCATGGCACCGAAAGATGACCCGGTTGTGACCAAAACCCTTGAATTCTCAGAAAAGTTTGGCTTAAGTGGAAATCTCAATGTGATTCTGGTCAGGGGGGATCTTGAGAGTCCCGATGTCATTGAAGCTATTTATAACATGGAGGAGAATATAAGATATGACCCCGTGGTATACAAAAATAATGTAACTGTAACATCTATCGCCGATGTTATCAAGAAGATCAATCTTGGAAGTCTTCCCAGGGATCGTGCCAAACTGCAACTCATATATACATTTCTGAGCGACCAGATGGAACTTCTCGTTGATGAGAACCTCACGGAGACAATCATAAGTGTGAATATCCCTGCGGGATTGAGTATAGAGGAGCAGAGAGATGTTGTCAACGCTATTGATTCGATAATATCAAACACAACCATACCTGGTGGTAAAGTTTATCCATTAACCGGAGCAACACCCATAAGTGTCAGCATAAACGATATACTCATGGACCAGCAGGTAAGATCAATGCTTGTTTCCCTGTTACTCGTTTTTGCCACCCTCATAGTTATTTTCGGCTCATCCAGATATGCGTTTGTTACAATGTTACCCGTTGTATTCGTTCTGCTGAGTGAGCCATGTGTGCTGGTGCTGCTTGATGTTCCGCTGACGATGGTCACAATCTCCATAGCATCTATAATTGTTGGTACAGGTGTGGACTATGGAGTGCATATAACGAAGAGATTTCTCGAAGGGGTAGAAGAAGGTTTAATGGACATAGAGGCGATAGAGAGGGCTATAGAGGAGACGGGACTCTCTTTACTTGAGGCAGCTCTCACAACGATAGCCGGTCTGATTTCTGTTTACTTCATCAACGTTCCGTACCTAGAAGAGTTCATGAGATTGATAATTGCGATGATAACCCTTTCTCTGCTGGGCGCGGTATTTTTAATGCCCGCTCTCCTCAGAGTAAGACACGAGTAGAAATACAAAAAACAATGTGGCAAAGAACTGTACAGGGACAAGGATAAAAAGACATCTTATCAGACCAAATTGTAAGTATTCTTCTGCCAGCAGAAGAGAGAAGAGAGATATGAGCACAAAGATTGCCACCGATACCCTGAACTCAATCCTGTTCATATTCTCACCAGAGGATATATTATTCTCTCTGGCAGAATTTTCCCTCCAAGGAACAGGTAGATGATGTATATGAGGATTGCAGGAATAATCTGCATGAGTAGATTATCGTCGATGTATCTGCTCTTTACGAATTCTGAAGCAGTTGTGGATAATGCACCCAGTACAGCAATCTGCAATGCGATGGGTGATGACAGCCAAGTGGAGAAGAAAATAAAGAAAGAGAGAAGCATAGAAGAGACGCTGGCTGGGATGAGTCCCAATTTTCTCATTTCTCCAGCAAGCGGGTCAACGAGAGATGTGGATATTATGCATGGAATTGTTATCTGCTGCGGAAAGAGGAGAAGAAGGATAGCGGAGCCTATGCCAAAATAAACGTATCCTCCGATTCTTCTTTCCTCATAATCCCTGAGTCCTGATATTCTGATATCCCCTTTTCTTATCCTCCTGACGTCGATCGCTATCACGACGAGTACAGAGATGATCACAAATAGCTTCTTTGCTATACCGATCCACCCCTCCTCAGGCAGCATGTAGTATGAGATGATGGCGGCGCCGGATACATGAGCTAATCTCCTGTACCAGTGTATGAATCCCTTCATCGAATCACTTTTCGAATATCTTGATACCCTCTCTTGTCCCGGCAATCACGATATCAGCCAGATCCACAAAAAGACCAACCTCGACAACACCGGGTATATCGTTCAGCTCCTTCTCTAGTATCTCGGGTCTTTCTATCTCCGAAAATTCACAGTCCAGTATGTAGTTCGTGTTGTCTGTTGTGAAAGGTATACTATCTGCCATCCTGAGGTTGGCATTGCAATCAAACAGTCTCTCTATATGGAGTTTTGTGGGGTACCACCCAAAGGGTACAACCTCGATGGGGAGTGGAAAGGATACTCCAAGTTTCTGGACAAGTTTTGACTCATCCACTATTATGATTTCCTTTTTTGATGCATACGCGACAATTTTCTCTCTCGTCAGGGCGCCGCCTCCGCCTTTTATCAGATTGAGGTTGGGGTCAACCTCATCTGCACCATCTATGGTGACGTCTATTTCTGGATGCTCACGTAACGTTGAGAGAGGAATCTGAAACTCCTGGGCAAGGCTTTTTGTTCTGTGTGATGTGGGGATGGCTATGATTTCTATGTTTTCTTTTTTGATTTTGTCACCCAGTTTTGGTATGAAATATTCTACAGTAGAGCCTGTTCCCAGACCTATGACCATTCCATCCTCAACGTAATCGAGTGCTTTCTGTGCCGCCATCTTCTTGAGATCTTCACGATCCAACTTTAACACCGAATTTGAGAATCGGAAAGAGGTACAAAAATTTATACATTAGATATACATTACCCAAAAGGATGCTGGCTACCTGTCCCGACCATGGGTATTATCGTGGAGAATTCTGTCCGAAATGTGGGAAGAAGGGAAAGTTTCTGATGAGTGACAGGGAGATAGATATACTGGGTAGGTTACTGGCTGGTCTGCTGAGACATTTTCCCGATAAGTTAAACCTGAAGATGGATGGAAGAGGATGGGTTGATATCAAGGAGTTGCTCGACGCTCTGAAGGTGAGCAGATCCGGTTTCCAGTGGCTTAGAGAAGAGCACCTGAGAGCCCTTGTTGAAACAGACCCGAAGGGAAGATACCAGATATATGGCGGAATGATAAGAGCAACATACGGGCATACAATAGATGTAAAACTCGATGATTTACCAGAGGCGGATGTTGATGTTCTGTACTATCCTGTTACGGAAGAAGAGGCCGATATAATTCTTGAGAGTGGTCTGTTTCCGAGTGACAGGAAAAAGGTTCATCTCAGTGGAAGTATCGAGAAAGCTAAGGAAGCGGGAAAAGTAAGAACCGAGAACCCCATAATCCTCAAAATAGATGCAAAAAAGGCGATGAAGGATGGTATCAAGATTTACAAGGCTGGAAAGGATGTATATATTGCTGATTCTATAGATAAGAAATATATATCATTGCTGGAAGAGGAGAAGAAATGAACAAATATTTTACAAACAACTGTCTATCTTCACACCCAAGAATGGTATTGTCCAGAGGGAAACTTTTTTAAAAAATTTACCTATGTATAGCACATGATAGATAGGGAGACGTGGATAGAAATCATAAAAGATTTTCAGGAATCCAGTCTACCCGATTTGATAGAACGAGAGAAAAAGATAGATGTGGATATCCCCATTAAGAGGGCTATTTCGATAATTGGTCCAAGAAGAACGGGAAAAACGTATTTTATGTATCAACTTATTTCCAATCTGATCAGATCCGGCATAGATAAGAGCAGACTGCTGTATATCAATCTTGAGAGAGAACCTTTAGCTATCTGTGACTCTGCAGATTTATCCAGACTTTTGAACATCTTCTATGAAATTTATCCAGAAAATCTGGAGAAAAAATGCTACATCTTTTTAGATGAAATACAGAATGTTGAAAACTGGGAGAGATTTGTGAGAACAGCTATGGATAACAGAGATATTCAGATATTCATATCTGGATCCTCATCAAAACTTTTATCCAGAGAGATCTCTACATCAATGCGCGGTAGAACAATATCTGAAGAGATACATCCATTCAGTTTCAGAGAGTTTTTATTGGCGAGAGATTTTAAAATAGAGAAATACATGTCAACTTCCAAAAAGCTGACTTTACTGAATCTCCTCAACAAGTTTCTTCTTGGAAGTTATCCAGAGGTTGTCATTTATGAAAGGGAGAGGGAAAAGATACTATCTGAAATACTGGATGTAACCATCTACCGGGATATAATAGAGAGATACTCCGTCAAAAATATCAAAGCCCTCAGGTTGACTATTACAGGAACTGCCAATTCTCCATATTTCTCTGTGCATAAATTCTCAAACTATCTTAAATCCTTGGGAATAAAGGTAAGTAAAAACACGATATACTCTTACTTGGAATATCTAAATGATTCGATGATACTGTATCAACTCAGGAAATTCTCCAAATCATATAAAGAGATTAATCAGTCCATACCAAAGCTGTATTTTGTAGATAATGGATTTTTACTCATCCAAGGCATTAAGCATATTGGGAGATTCATGGAGGGAGTCGTTTTTGTTGAGCTTATAAGAAGAGGTTTTAAGATAAACAGAGAGCTGTTTTATTACAAGAAGAATGAGCATGAGGTTGATTTTCTTATCAGAGAAGGAGCAGAGGTCAAGCAACTGATCCAAGTCACATATGCATCAGGCAGAGATGAGATAGAGAAAAGAGAGTTCAAATCTCTGGTTAAAGCAAGTGATGAGTTTGGATGTAAAGATCTGGTGATCATAACATGGGACTATGAGGATGAAATGAATATAAATGGCAAGACAATAAAATGTATACCTCTCTGGAAGTGGTTGTTATCCGTATAACCAAGGAGCCGGCGCCAATGCTGATACATGGTAATGCAATATTTTGCATTGTGGTGCAAAATTTTTCAAATAATTTTGTGATCGTTTTCTCACCAACCCATCATCTCTGTAGATATTGGTACGGGCTGTTTCAATAAAAGAAATATATTCTTAATCAATGTCCGCATGTGAGATAAGGGATACTTCTGGTAAGATTAAACATCTACCCTGTCTCAAATGAGAAATTTGTCCTTGTAACATGGAAATATTTATCAATAATTGTCCTTATTACATTGCATGCTCGTTCGAGATGATGTGATCGACTATTTCAGGGAGTACGAAAGCTTACCGCAGGATATCTTGGAAAGGGAATTAAAGGTGCCAATAGAATCTGAATTCATAATATCCATAATTGGTCCCAGACGCGCAGGTAAAACCTTTTTTTTATTCTCGTTATCCAAAAAGATCGAGAATCAAGTTTATCTGAACTTTGAAGACCCTCGTTTAGCGGAGATTAACTATAGAGAACTGAGGAACGTGATAAGAATTTATATGGAGATATATGGTAGAAATCCAAAATATCTGCTGTTGGATGAGATTCAGAATATGGAGAACTGGGAAAGGGCGGTGAGAGAGTTTCACGATTTGAGAAGATACAGAATCTTTTTGTCAGGTTCATCATCAAAGTTATTGAGCAAGGAGATAGCAACGCAACTCAGAGGCAGGAGTTTATCATATGTTTTATTACCTTTCAGTTTTAGAGAATTCCTGAGGTTCAAACAGATTACCATCGAGAGATACTTGAGTAAAGATGAGGAGGCGAGAATAAAGAATCTGTTGAGAAACTACATTGAATTTGGAGGTTTTCCAGATGTTATTAAGAATGAGGAGAAATTGAAGATACTGAGAGAATACTCAGATCTGATTCTCTTTAGAGATTTCATAGAGAGACACAAGATAAGAAATCTTGATTTAGCAAGGATGATACATACTTTTATGATTCAGAATTTTTCAAAGGAGATATCGATTAGAGGTTTGTA